>JBJOLO010000736.1:0-5283 GCA_046045565.1 Planctomycetota bacterium
AGCCGCCTATTTTCCATGGACTCGACACGCCTTCGCCAACCAAGACAAAAACGACCGCCCAACCATCGGTTGCATCGGCGTCGGCAGCATGGGAACCGGCGATGCCCATGGCCACGCAAACTTCGGCGATATCGTGGCCGTGTGCGATGTGGATGCCAACCATGCCGAGAAAGCACGACAGGATGACCGCATCGGCAAGGGCAAGGCGGACGCCTACAAGGACTATCGCAAGATCCTGGAGCGGAAGGATATCGATGTCGTCAGCATCGTGACGCCCGACCATTGGCACGTGAAGATCGCCATCGAAGCGCTTCAGGCTGGCAAGCACGTCTTTTGCCAAAAGCCGTTGACGCTCACCCTGGAAGAAAATCAGTTGATCCGCAAGGCGTGCAAAAAGTACAGCGATCGCATCTTCACGGTCGGTACGCAGCAGCGCAGCGATCGCAACCTCTTCTTGCGGGCGATCAACATCGTCCAGAAGGGATTGCTCGGCGATATCCAAAAAGTGACGGTCGGCATCAACGGCAGTCCTACCGGCGGCCCGTTCATGAAGGGCGAACCGCCAGCTCACTTGGACTGGGACTTCTGGCTCGGCCAGGCTCCCAAAGTCGATTACATCGAGAAGCGATGTCACTACGAATTCCGCTGGTGGTACGAGTACTCGGGCGGCAAGTTTACCGACTGGGGTGCCCACCACGTCGATATCGCCACCTGGGCCTTGAATCAGGATGGCGACGGTAAAGGTCCGACCAAAATCGACGGCACCGATGCCAAGCACCCTGTGCCGTACAAGGACGGCTATCCGCTCGAGGACAACTCCTACAACACATCGCACGACTTCAACGTGGTTTGCACGTTCGCCAACGGCACGGAAATGCACGTCACCAGTCGGGGCGATAACGGGGTTTTGTTCGAGGGCACTAAAGGCCGTCTGTTTGTGAATCGCGGCAAAATCACTGGTGCGCCGATCGACGAAAAGTGGGACGAGAACATGTACACCGACGAAGACCTGAAGCGGCTGTACAAGGGCAAGCAGCCTGAGGGTCACAAGGAGAATTTCTTCCGTTGCATCCGCGAAGGCGGTATGCCGGTCTCCGATGTGTTTACGCACGTCCAGGCGATGAACACCTGCCATCTCACAGCGATCGCAGCACGGCTCAACCGTGCCATCACGTGGGATCCGCAAGCGGAGAAGATCGTGGGCGACGATCAGGCAGCGGCATTTTTCGCACGCCGTCCCCGCGCGGGCTTTGAGATTCCGCAGGTGTAGGGCGTCGACAGCGACTCGCTCGACACAAATGCCGGCAACCTTGTCAGGGCAGCCCGCCGCGGCTGCCCTGCTTTTTTTGCCGACGAGCGTGAAGGGGCGGAGTGGTCCTGTTGCTAGAAGTCTTCGGGGACTTCCATCGGATTGACGCCCCGCGATGCACGGTATGCCGCCTCGGCTTTGTACAACTCGGCCTGCGCTTCCACGACCGACAGCGCCGCCTCGATTTCCGCGGTTTCCTGAATGGCAACGCGAAGCAGATCGCTATCCTGCGCTTCGAACCGGTCTCGCTCCGCTTTTTCCAATTGCCGGGCGAGGCGATGATTTTCTTGTGCCCGCCCTAATCGCTCATGAGCATTGAGGAGAGCAGACATCGCATCCTGCACCTGGATGGTGACTTTGTTTTCCGTGAACCGTCGTTTGGCCGCGATCTGGTTCAACTTCCCCTCCGCTTCCCGAATCTTTCCATCCGCTTTGCGTCGCTGCAAAGGCACATCGAACAGCAGACCTGCTTCCAACTCAAACGGTGTCTTATCCCCCTTGCTGCTCGCCGCGGCACCCACATCCTTCGATGCCTCCATCACGACGTTCAGCGCCGGCAGCCGGAGATTCTGGCCAAAGGCCAAATCGACTTTCGCTTGCTCCTGTTGGAAATCGAGTTCACGCAATTCGGGTCGAATGTCCAGTGCCTCTTCGATATCCCTTGCCAGTTGTTCAGCCGAAGGTAGTTGGATTTCCGGAAACGTCGAACGTCGCGCGGAGTCAGGTACCAGGATCGGGTTGCCCGAACTATCGCGGAGGAACAACGAAAGCTTGATCGCCGCTTGTTGCAGTTTACGTCGAGCTTCGATTACCTTCGCCTCACGCGCCGCGATCAAGCGTTCATTCTGGATCAGCTCGATCTGAGCCAAATCACCTTCCCGCACCCGTTCTTCATAGACTCGATTTCGTTCCACCGTTACCCGCAGGAGTTCCTCCTGCGCATCGAGGCTCAATCCGGCCGCCACCCACGACCAATAAGCGTCAGCAGCGAAATAGGTGTACTCCAGCAACTGCGATTGCACCATCGGATCGACCTGCTGACGTCGCAGCGTCGCCTGGAACAGATCGCTGCGTCGCTGGTCGATGGCTCGATCGCGCAACAACGGCGAAATCAGCCCCATTTTGAACTCGCCGCCTTCGTTGGTCTCGCGCTCCCCGTACCAGACGGGGAAGTTTCCATCCCCCGAGCGATACTGGCCAAAGACGTTTCCGCCCGGAAAGAGCCCCTGCTCGAGCTTCAATTGGTTGCGGTAGTTTTTGTAATACCCCATCGGAGCGGACATGCTCTCCGCTTTGACCTTGAAATCGAACTCGCCCAAGGCCGACGTTTCCTTGCCTGCCGCGATTTCGGCTTCGCTCCTGGCCGCCTCCAGTGCGGGAAACGAGGCGTAGACCGACTCGATCACCTCGCGCAAACGCAAATAGCCGATCTCTTCCGGTTCCATCGAAGCGACGGTCACCACCGGTTGGACAGAACCCGAGTCCTCATGCAGAGCAACACTTACCGGTGCGACGCGAATCGAATGGTCCGGTGTCGGTTCCAGCGAGCCATTCGCTAACTGCTCGTCGCATGCCTTGCAATCCATGATCTGCTGACATGCGTAATCGCCTTTCGCCATGCGGCTTGCACCACTCGAACCTTTTGCGCCATAGTCCATCGCGCAATAAGACGGGTGCGTAGCGCGACAACCGCACGCGACCAGCATCCCTGCCAGTAAGATCCAATCCTTGGAGCTCATTTCTCTGCTTTAGCCTTCCCGCCATCCTTGGCGCCCGATTTTTGGGAAGTCTTACCCTCCGCCAAGTCGCTGAAGACAGGCGGGAATCCGTTTAATTGTCGCCACAACTCATATCCCAGACTAACTTGACTCAACATTACCCAGCCATGAGCACGGACACCTTGACGCAAGAATCGATCCGAGGGCCAGGGCTCATTCTCCGTCGGCCGGATCAGGATCCGGAACTCACCTTTGCCGTTGTCGGTCGCGTCCGTTGCGACCACCGTGCCGCCGAACGTTCCGTAGGCTGCCTCGGGCCATCCGCCGGCAAACTGGATCGCAGGCCAGCCTTCAAACTGCAAGCGAACTTCGCGACCGATGGTAATCAGCGGCATGTCGTTGCCATCCACCCACAGTTCGACGGCCCGATCGGCCGTTTCCGGAACAATGGTGAATAGGGGGTCGCCTTCCTTCAGCATCTCCGCGTTGTCGTTGGCCATCAGCCGCAGGATGATTCCATCCCGGGGTGCCTCCACAACACGACTCTCGAATTGCGCCCGCTTGCCTTCGATCTCCGCCAATTCTTTTTTCGCCAAGGCCGCTTCGCCCTGCGCCTCCTGCTGCATGGCTCGGGCGTAATCGATCTTGGTCTGCGCTTCACGGGATTTCTGTTCGACTTCTGCGACTTTCGACTGCAGGTAGCTTTGCGCTGCCTCGACATACTGCCCGGCCGCCTTCAGCTTGGCTTCGGCTTCCTCGTAACTGCGGCGCTCTTTCTCGAAAGCAACCCCCGAGGTCAAGCCTTTTTCAAACAGCACTCGCTGGCGCTCGAAATTCGAGCGGGTTTGGTCGAGTGCCGCCTCTGCGCCGTCGACGCCATGTTTCTCCGCTGCAACTTTCCGTTTCGCTTCTTCCACCAGTTGGGCACCCGACTCCAACAGTTGCAGCCGCGCCTCCGTCAGGTCTACCACCTGTCGACCATAGGTTTCAATTTTCGTTTGCGCGTAAAGCAGTTTCTCGCGAACTGCCAGCACTTGGGTCGCCAGCCGGTCACCGCGTCCGGGGTCGTTGTCCCGGATCTCCAGCACCACGTCGCCTTTCTTGACATGCGCGCCTTCCACGATCCCATCACCCCAGCGAACAATCCGTCCGTAGATCGGCGACTCCACCGTCTGCGGCCGCTCCGTGGGATGATAGGCAATCACCCGACCATCGCCCTTGGAATTCTGCTGCCACGGCAAAAACAGCATTGCCGCCGTGCTGCATAGCAGCGCAATGACCATCCATTTAGCAAACTGTCGTATGAAGGCCGGAGACTGCACCTGCTGGAGTGCGCCGAAAGTATGTTCCGTGGTGAAAACCTGTGTTGCAATCGACATGTTACTTGTGACTCGTACTCATTCCCGGTTGACCAACCACTCCACGCTCAGAACTCCATTCGCAGCATCCATTCTCACTTGACCGACTGCATTCGGGACGGATAAGCCGTTTCGTCGGAACGAATCGGCTTCAATGACTTCGACCAATCTCCATCTGGCGGAGCGACGATGCGCCGATCGCAGAAATCGGCGATGTTATTCCTGCCTGTCACGAGCACCACCGTCGTCTTGCCCCTCAGTTGCCGCAGGGCCCTCATTACCCTCGGCAGCAGGTCGTCGGAAATGCTGTCGCACGCGCCGTCGATTAACAAAACGCGACTCGGTTTTGCCAACGCTCGTGCAATCACAAGCCGATGAACCTGGCTCTCGCTCAAGGGACTGCCATTCGGCAACAATTCCGTGTTCAGCCCCTCGGGCAATGCCATGATTTCTTCGAGCAGGCCGACTTCCGTCAACGCCTCGCGGATATTTCGCCCCGTTACGCCATCGCGATCCAGATGCACATTTTCCCCGATCGAACCCACGACGATCTCATAGCCCCTCACGAGCGTGACATGGCGACGCAGCGCGCTGGGTTGCAACGATCGCACGTCGACGTCGTCCACCATCACGTAACCGTGACTCGGTTCCCGAAGGCCATGCATCAGATCCAAGAGCATCGATTTGCCTGAACCGGCCGGCCCGACCAGCGCGACCAGTTCGCCGGCCGCCACTTCCAAGTTTGCTTTGTCGATGACCGTGGCCCCTTGCAGCGTTAAGCTTACATCCCGCAACGAAACGGTCGCGCCATCCTGACCGTCCATGTGGATCTCGCCCACCGCTCGTTCCATCGGCAGGTCGAACAAGTGGCCCACTTTGTCCACGGCCGTCAGCAAGT
>JBJOLO010000627.1:0-5181 GCA_046045565.1 Planctomycetota bacterium
TCAAACTCCGCCTGCCGGACCAAGGCGGCCGGAATATGCTCTTCTTCGCACGTCCCCCAGGGTAAACCGTAGCCCACAGGAATCGGGTGGAAACCGGGATTGGCCGCGTACCAATTTACCGCCAGTCCCATGCGAGGCGGGTAATACGCCGTAAAGTCGGTGATCGAACCGACCACCACGGCATCCACGCCCATTTCCCTCGCCAGCCGCTGAAAATCAGCACCCTCCCGAGGTTCATAGCGTGTCGCCTCGAGGTACCGGACCACCGTGCCGACCGGCATGACCTCAAACCCGGGAACCTGCTGCAGCTCTTGATAGTAGGCCTCCGCCACCTGAATGCCATTCACGTGCGGATCGGAACTCTGGTTGTAAAACGGAAGGACCGCGATGCGATAGAGCTGCGGAAAGGGATTGTGAAACTGCGGTTGGTGAGTGATGTCGGGCAGCGCCGAGCACCCTGCGCAGCTGACCAGCATCACACTGGTCAGCCATGCAAGCCAAGCTGTTGAGAACCGTCGTTGGATTACCCAGCTTTTCATCGGCATCGAATCGTTAAGGTTTGCGCAAACCACCGCGGCCTCTTTATCGGCAAATCCGTTCTCGACCTCCAGAAAAACCACTACCGCCCCATGACTTTCAAGCGGAGTTTCACCTCCAGCTGCCAAATTGCCGCCGCGACGAGCAAGCATTTCCGCGCTGCTTTCGCAAGTCGCCCCAAACTCCGTTAAGATAGGGGCAGTTCACGGGTCAGGCTCAGTTGTCGAACCGTCAGCACAGGCAGGCATGTCACGCGCGTATTCCCTCGATCGTCGGCAAGCAATGCTGGCAATGCTCGGACTTGGCGCACCGCTGATAGCGGGTTGCATCGAGTCGGGTGCTGGATCGGGGGCTGGGTCAGGTGCTGGGTCGGCCATGAGCCCGAGCCGCGCGCAGTTGATTTGGGGCCGGTTCGGCTATTCAGACGGCCGCTTCAACAAACCGCGGGCCATCGCCATCGACGCCAAGGATCAACTCTACATCGTCGACATGACCGCACGGATCCAGGTGTTCGACACGGATGGCAACTTCGTTCGCAAGTGGCAAACGCCGGCATCCGAAAACGGTCGCCCCACCGGCCTGTCGATCGATCGCCAGGGTCGCATCTGCGTCGCCGACACGCATTACTTCCGCGTCTTGTTCTACGAACCCGACGGCACGCTGCTTGAAGACCGCACGATCGGCGGCCAAAGCGGTTCCGGGCCCGGCGAATTCAATTTCGTTACGGATGTCGTGGAAGATTCGCAAGGCAACTATTTTGTATCCGAATACGGCGAGTTCGATCGGATCCAGAAATTCAGTCCGTCGGGCGAGTTCCTGATGCAGTGGGGCAGTCACGGCGACGCCCCGGGCCAGTTCATGCGGCCGCAGTCCATGGCCGTCGATGAACAGGATCGCATCTGGGTCGCAGACGCCTGCAACCATCGCATCCAATTGTTTCAGGTCCAAGGTGATCGCGCAGAACTCGTTGAGATGTGGGGCCGGCAAGGCTCGCAGCCGGGCGAACTCAACTATCCCTACGGCCTCGATCTGGACTCCAACGGTGAATTGATCGTCTGTGAGTTCGGCAACGATCGGGTGCAGCGGTTCACCCGTGATGGCCGGAGTCGGGGAACCTGGGGGCGCAACGGTCGAGCCGAAGGCGAACTTCACCAGCCTTGGGCTGCCGTACGGGACTCACGCGGCCGCATCCACGTTCTCGACTCCTACAACCACCGCGTCCAGCGTTTCGTTCTCTGAACGCTGCTCAAATCGGACCGGATCCGAATCGGTTACCGGATCGTCCGCAACCTCGCACCGCGACGTTCCTCCTGCAGAATCGCCATTTCACGGGCGGCCGCCGATGGGATTTTTACAGGCCGCGGGGTAGAATCTGCGGCACAGGGATGCGCGGGCCGCACGATTCGATTCGATCCGATGCGATGCGATCCGCGGGAACTCGCGGCACGGCGGACGGATGATCGAGGCGTGATCGAGGCCTGCCCGCGTTTTCCATGTAGGTGCGAGTTACGTCTGAGTTTCGTCCGACTATTCCGGCGCAGGCATCATGCAGTCGTTTGACTTCGCTTTTGATCGACCGCTTTTTTTGCTGATGCTGCTGGCCATTCCGCTGTTGTGGTGGGCCAGCTTTCGAACTTTGTCGGGACTCGGCCCCACACGGCGGATCCTGGCGCTCGCCCTGAGAACACTCGTCTTCATCGCGATCGTGCTCGCCCTGGCCGAGGTTCAATTCCGCAAGACCAGTGAGAAACTGACGGTCCTGTTTCTGCTCGATCAATCGCAAAGCATCCCGGCCGCGCAACGGCAGGCGATGCTCGAATACGTGCGGCAGGAAGTCGACCAGCATCGCAACGCGCGGCGAGGGGATCTCGCCGGCGTAATCACGTTCGCGCGGGACGCCCTGGTTGAGATTCACCCGTTCGACGACAGCATCACGGCGTCGCGACTGGAGACGCTTGTCCAACTGCGGCAGGACGCAACGAATCTCGACGGCGCGCTGAAGTTGGCTCAGGCCTTGTTTCCAGGCGATACGGCGAAACGCATCGTCGTGGTCTCCGACGGGAACGAGAACGTCGGCAACGCCGCCGTCACAGCGAAGATGCTCGCCGATGAGGGAATCGGCATCGACATCGTCCCGATTCGCCTGGGCGCTCGACAGGAAATCGCAGTGGAAAAAGTTGCGCTGCCCGGCGACATTCGCCGCGGCCAACCGTTCGAAGCCACCGTCGTCGTCAACAACTTCGCGGAAGAGGGCCAGGAAGCCGCGACCTCTCGCGGCAAGCTCCGCGTTACACGGATGATCGGCAAACGGGAGGAACTGGTCGGCGAACAGGACGTGGAACTGAATCCCGGCAAACAGGTTTTCCGCTTCCAACAGAAGCTCGATGATCCGGCGGTCTACACCTACAAGGCTGCGTTCGTTCCGTCGACGCCGCAGGACGACGCCCTGACCCAGAACAATGAAGCGTCCACCTTCGTGCACGTGCGAGGCAAAGGCCGCGTGCTCTTGATTGAGGACGTGGAGAATCGCGGCCAGTTCGACTTGCTGGTCACGCGACTGCAGGCGATGAACCTGGAAGTGGTTGTGCAGCCGACCGACCAATTGTTCACGAGCCTCTCCGAGCTTCAGGGCTACGACACCGTCGTATTGGCTAATGTGCCTCGAACGGGAGGCGACAGCGCTGCGACGCTGGCGACGTTCAGCAACGAGCAGATTCAGATGCTGGTTCGCAACACCGAACAGATGGGCTGCGGCCTGGTGATGCTGGGCGGTCAAAACAGCTACGGCGCCGGCGGGTGGGCCAACACCGAACTCGAGAAAGCCATGCCGGTCGACTTTCAGATCAAGAATCAAAAGATCCAGGCTTCGGGCGCGTTGGTCATGATCATGCACGCATCGGAGATGGCTCAGGGCAATTACTGGCAAAAGGTCGTCGGCCAGCAGGCGATCAAAACGCTCGGCCCCATGGATTATTGCGGCATCCTGCACTGGGAGGACATGAACGGCCGGGAGTCGTGGCTTTGGGGCGGCAACTCGGGACTGGTCAAGGTCGGCAATAACCAGCGGATGATGCTGGGTCGACTCGACCGCATGACCCCCGGCGACATGCCGCAGTTCGAACCGGCGATGCGGATCGCGCTGTCGGCGTTCAACCAGAACAATGCCTCTGTCAAACACATGATCATGATCAGCGACGGCGACCCTGCACCGCCCGGCAGCAAGATCCTCGGGGATTTCGCCAAAGCAGGCATCCAGATTTCCACCGTCGCCATCGGCACGCACGGTCCGCCGGGCAGCACGCCGCTGCAAAACATCGCCAATCGCACGGGCGGCAAGTACTACGTCGTGAACAATCCGCAGGCGCTCCCCAAGATCTACCAGCGCGAAGTTCGCAAGATCGCCCGTCCGCTCATCAAACAACTCGATGATGTACCGCCACGCGTTGTCTCCCGCCATGAAATGCTCGTCGGCATCGAGGATTCGCTGCCGCCCCTGAAGGGCTTCGTGATGACCACCGTGAAAGAAAATCCTTTGGTGGAAGTCTCGCTGCGATCCCCGGAGCCGGCCGACGCGGAGAACGCCACCATCCTCGCCAGCTGGACCTACGGACTGGGTCGCGCCGTCGCCTTCACAACCGACACGGGCCATTCCTGGGCATCGGCCTGGAGCGGCTGGCCCAACTACGACAAGTTCTTCAGCCAGATCATCCGCTGGTCCATGCGGCCGCTCGAAGGCCAGGACAAGTTCTCGATCGCCACCAACGTAAAAGACGGCAAGGTGCAGGTCGTGGTCACGGCACTCGATAAGGAAGATGAGTTCCTGAACTTCCTGCCCATCTCGGGCGCCGTCATCGGCCCCGACCTGGAAGCCACCGAGTTCCGCGCACAGCAGGTGGCGCCGGGCCGATACGTTGCGGAGTTTCCCGCCGATCAGGCGGGAAGCTATTTCGTCACGATGAACCCCGGAGCAAATAACCCGCCGCTGATCGCGGGCGTCAATGTTCCGTACTCGCCCGAGTTCCGCGATCACGAGACGAATGTACCGCTGCTGACGTCGCTGGCCGGCCTGAAACCGAAACAAGGTGAGCCCGGCAAATTGATCGAAGGGGAACTCAAGCCGGAGTCGCTCGATGATCTGCTCCGCAATGACACGTTTCGCGGTGAATTGATGCGGGCCATCAGCAGCCAGAACGTCTGGCCGCTCGTGCTGCTGATCGGCAGTTGGGTGTTTCTAGCCGACGTCTTCATTCGCCGGGTTTCGATCAGCTGGGAATGGCTCGCGCCGGTTCAGGAATGGATCCGCACGCGCATCCTGCGTCGCACGCCGGCCCCGGTCGCCGTTTCACGACTCGAACGACTCCGCAGTCGCAAGGCGGAGATTGGCGGCAACATTGACGAGCGTCGCGCCGCCACGCGATTCGAACCGCAACCGGAATCGACGAGCGAGTCGACCATCGCACCCGCCGCGAGCGTGGCTGAAATCCTCAAGCCGCAAGCGGGCGGCGCTGCGGCCCGTACGTCGTCGCCACCCGCATCCTCTCAGCTTGCACCCGCAGAAGCCGAACAGGATACTTACACGTCTCGTCTGCTGAAGGCCAAGCAACAAGCCCGCAAGGATCAAACTCCGCCGTCATCCAAGCCGCC
>JBJOLO010000803.1:0-5320 GCA_046045565.1 Planctomycetota bacterium
GCTACACGCGGACAACTGCCATCATCTGAAGGGGGTACCCGTGATGCTCAAGGTCCCCTCGCATCTGGAGATCACGATCGTCGAGCACCTTTACGCAGCACACGCGGAAGGGCGACTCGAAATCGTCAAGCTGCGTCGGCCGGATCTCGAGGCGTTCACCGAATTGAAATACACCGAGAAAATGTTCCTGGTCGATCCGGTACACGTACTCGCAGGCAGCGGAGCCTACGGCTTCGGCTTCGCCAAATCCGACATGAGCTCCCGGATTCCCAACGCCAATGGCGATGACGGCACCGGCCACGGCTATCTCCACGACTCCCACTACCAAGCCGACGACCAATCGATCACCACCATTGCGTCATTGATTGCTAACGTTGCGGGCGTCAGTCGTGCCCGAAAATCGGCGACGGGACCGCCGGGGATGAATCTGACAACCATCGATCGCGTCGTCGCGTTTCGACGATTTGACCTCGCAACACCCCACATCGACCAGGAAGTACAAGCGTTTCTCGACGAGCAGTTGAACCAGAGTCACGCTGGCGACGGCGCCGGCATGCGCACGTTCGCCGATCCAAACATTGTGGTGCCGAACGCCTTCGAACGACTTCCGCCTCCGCGAAACAACCCGCAAACAAATTGACGAAAGGCCGAGCCATGCGAATCCTGCCTCTCTTTAGCTTGATCTTGCTGGTCGGTAGCGGCTGCACGTCGTATCGCTCCACGATCATGCAGCGAAACGACGACGATACGTTTTCGAAAAACGCCACGGCAAGCCACACGCGCGGACTTCCCGTTAAACTCAAGGTCCCCACTCACCTGGAAGTGACTGTCACGGAAACATTTGTCGTGGAGCGGGTCAATGATGGCAACCGATCCATCTATCGCGAAATTCCGATCCTGTTAGACGGCAATGAAATACACGCCCAGAACGTACAGACTCGTGTGATCTACACCGACAAGGTGTTTACGGTCGACTTCAATCGCCCCGCGGCCGGCATGCTCGATTTGAGCAACATCTCGTTTGACGACGAACAGTACTTCGCGAAGATTCGGGCCGAGTACACCGAACAGACTCTGGCCGACATCAGCACGGCGATCAGCACGGTAAGGCCGCTCCTGGCTCGACCGAGCGCTGCGGCCGCCAAGGCCGATCCGAACTTGGCCATCAATCAACGCGTCGTCGCACAAACGCGATTCGACATCGCAACACCGCAGTGGGAAGAGTTACTGCAAGCGTTCATCGCCCAGCACGTCACCCCCATGGATCGCAACCGCCTCGCCGTGACGGAACCGGTGCGTAATCAGTAAGTCGCTCTCGCAACCGAACTTTCAGGCACCACGCCATGGCCAAACGCCCCCAACGAAACTCCGGCTCGAGACGAAAGTCTGGCACGCCGTCTTTGGCAAAACCCATTCGCAAACCACGCAAGCCTGAAAACACAAGCAACACTCGTACGCGTTCTCATTCAACAGCCGCACAAGGTTCCCGAACAAGCAGCCCCCGAGCAAGCCGAACGCGAACAAGCAGCCCCCAAATACGCAACGCGAATGCGAGTGCCGACATCCCCGCAGCAGCAGCAGCAGCACTCGATCCGTCAACGCCATCATCCAGAGCTAACTTGCTCAGGAACTTTCCGACCTCGATGGAGTTGGTTGCCGAGGAAGAGGCGAGAAGCGAAACGCTTTACGCGGATCACCGCCGAGCGACGGTCGCGATGTGGAAAGTTGCCGCGGATTGGTGGAGGGTACCGGGCGTCGTCGGGGTCAATGTCGGCTACCGTACCAAGTTCAATCAGATCGTCTCGCCGTTGCAAATTGCGATCCTGGTCGATGTCGTGGCGAAGCAACCGAGTTCGTACCTGGCCGCGAAAGGCAAGTTTACCTTCCCGCGCGAGGTTGCCGGAGTCCCAGTCAAGGTTCGGCAGACACGATACCTTTCAAGCCTTGCCACGGGCGTGAGCGTGACCGAAGGGGTGGCCCCCACGACTGCGTCGGGCCGACTGATCGGCGGTATGGCCATTTCATCTACCGAAACATTTGACTCTTGGGGCACGCTAGGAATCTGCCTGCCAGACACCCCGGACCATAACACCGGCAATCTTGTTGCCGTTTCCAATCAACACGTCGTCGGCGCGTCGGGAACTGTTTCCACAGTGAGTTGCACCAGCACGGCAGGCGAATCGCAAACCGTCGCTTCTCCCAACCCACCACCGTTGGTCTCAACGGCGGCCTGCGTTCCCCCAGGCACCTCCGCTATCGTTGGTGCTGTTTATCAATCCGCATTGAATCGGTTTGTGGATGCAAGTGTTTTTTCTGCGTACGGCAACGGATTGATCCCGCAATTCGTCGAGGGTCTCCTCGACACGAGCTTCATCGATGGTCCACTGCGATTTTTGCGACAAAGCGAACTGAAACCGGCGGGAAGAATCCACGACATCCAGAAGCTCGGCGCGAGGACGGGAGCGCAACCGGGAATCATTACCAATCGGCGCATGTCGATACGCGTCCCCGAATTGCTCGACGAACCCTTTGAGAATGTCATCGAAATCAGCGGGCTGGACGACGAAATCGTGACCGATGCTGGCGATAGCGGCGCCGTCATGATCGGTCGATACCTCGACACACCCGTTGTATTCGGTTTGAACTTCGCCATGTCGGACGACAGGAAGCGGTGTTACGCCTTCCCGTTCGGCAAGGTGCTCGCGGCGCTGGGACTTCGCCTGCCGCCTCACCGAATTATCGAAATACCGTGAACCAACGCCGGGATGAACAGCCATGCTCAAAGCCAATCAATCGGCTGCCCTGGACCGACACCATCGTGCCCATCGACTACGCGTCGCACTCTGCCTCGCACTCTGCCTCGCGGTGATACTCGCGTTGCATGGCTGTGCGACCTATCCATTCGCCCAGGGCCTACGCAGCGCCAAGGAAACGATCGCCTCCCTGTCATCACCTTCGTCGCGATCAATTCATCCTTCGCGTGCACCGTACGATGCTCGACACCAAGCCTACGCTCAACCATCATTCGCAAACATCCTGATTCAACTGCAGGGAGCTCCCGCAATACGACAGCCGATCTCTGACGGCACGTCGCTACGCCAAGCGCTGGCCATGGCCAAGGATCGCCTGGGGCCGCTGGAACTAAGCCGCTTGCAAACGCAACCGATCGAGTCTGTTGCGTTTCGCACCTTTCATGACCTGGCAAACAACAACGAAGTCACCGAAATCGCGGAACACGAACTTGCGGATTCTCTAAGTACCCCACATTGGGACGAGAACCCGCTAGCCAGGGAGCGATTCGCCGACGACGAATGTATGGTGCTGATTCGGGGCAATACCCGCCTGTTCGCACCGAGCACGCTCGTGAACGAAACCCCCGTTGGTCGCCTGCCGCTCAAGCAGGGCGACGTCCTGGCCTCGATTCCGCTTGAACTCGTGCGGCAAGGGGCAATTTGGGGTGCCAACGGCGAGTCGCGACCGATCCAAATCGCACTATCCGGACCTTTCAGCGAAGCACGCTCACTGGAGGTTCCCAACAAAGTCTTGATGGACAACGGCTGGAGTGATTTCTTCCGCGTGGCCGAGTTACTGGATAACGAGGGGAAGCCCAACGTCGTCATCGTCCATCGATACGCGGACCTGTGGCACGATCTTCTGCTGTCGCCGGTCTCCAAAACCTTTCGTGACGACGACTGGGAGGGAACCTTTCGCTCCGAGCTTCCGCATCTGCTCATGGATCAGGACGTATTGGAAATCACGCGACTTGATTACCTCCCCGCTATCCTGCTCTCTCCCCGTCAACCACGGGCAACCCGCGGCACAACGCCTCGTCGCAGTCCTGCGGCAGGATGATTTTCCCGCGAATCGGCAGCGCCACGCTTCAATTCCTTGCTCGCCATGCGGTCATCGACATAGACTGCAATGAGTTTCGGCAGCTGCGGGGCTAAGATCCTGGCTCAACACGGTATCGAACTTTAGGCGTTCCGCTACACTGTACGAACGGAGTTCGGATTCGCATGCACATGGAAGAAGCCAGCAATCGCATTCACGATCGACTCGAAGAGGGCATTAACCTCTCGAATCGCGGCGAGTACCTCGACGCATTGAAGGTGCTGATGCAGTGCGTGCAAGAGGCGCCAGGCGATCCGGAGGCTGTTGATGCCTTCCTAACCCACTTGTCGATGGGGCCGCCAACACCAGAGACAGGTACCGTACCGGTCCCAGCGCCAGCGCCAACGCTCCTGGCGGCCATCGAACAAGGCAACGCGGAGATTCTGCAACAACGAGGACCCGCCTATCTCGCCGAGAATCCTCATCACTTACCAACCCTTCGGGCGCTGTCGGCCACCTTGGATCGCATGGGACATTTCGAGGCAGCTCTCCGCTATCTCGAAGCGGCTTTGGTAATTGTTCCTCTCGATCGCGACATCGGCTCTCACAAGGCGAGACTTCTGGAAAAGGTCTGGCGTTTC
Source organism: Planctomycetota bacterium (assembly GCA_046045565.1). Taxonomy (GTDB): domain Bacteria; phylum Planctomycetota; class Planctomycetia; order Pirellulales; family Pirellulaceae; genus VGZA01. The sequence goes on from JBJOLO010000803.1 coordinate 4,473, forward strand.
GAGGAATCGCTCCAAGCGTGGCGGGCCCTGGAAAAGCAGGATCTGGAAGACCGAGACACAGCGGCTCAAGTAGCCAGACTGGTCATCCTTGCCGGCCGACAACGCGCGACGATGCTGGACAACGCCGACCGATTAGCCGGCGACGAGTGGGCACGGCGTCCCCCCAAGCCCTCGAAGGCTGGCATCCTGCCGCGGATATCGCGACAACCCCGTACCAGCTTGCCGCAGCAAGTCGATTCGAACGCCAGGCCGGCCGCGACCGTGCGACTTACGCCCATCCAACAACTGCAGAATCTGATCCGCGAATATCCAATCAACGCCGACCTGCATTTGCAACTCGCCGCACTCCTGCTCGAGAAGGGTCGCGACTACGATGCGGAACAAGCATTAACCAAGGCGAAGGAGTTGACGGAGGGAGATACAAGGATCGTCACGATGTGGGAGGACGTCACCATCCTACGCATCGCGAAGAAGATTGACCTCGTTCGCGCGCAACTTCAACTCGAAAACAGCGAGCGACTTCAAGCAGAACTCGAAGATCTCTACGAGCGACGCACACGATTTGAACTCCAGGTTTACCAACAGCGGTCCGATCGCGAACCGCAAGACATGCAACTCCGCTTGGAACTAGGCCGCCGCCTGAGACAAGCCGGACGCCACCGTGATGCGGTACGGTGCTTCGAAGCAGCGCTTCAGGACCCCGCACAACAACCGGCTGCGGCACTCGAACTGGCGAGCCACTACGAAGAGTCCCACGATCTGCTCCGAGCCCTGCCGCTTCTCCGTCGTGCCGCGGAAACCGCCGTGTTCCCGCAGCAAATCCCTGCCAAAGTGCGAGCGCTGGAACG
>JBJOLO010000821.1:0-4327 GCA_046045565.1 Planctomycetota bacterium
GCAGCCATAAAGACTCCATTCGCGTGTTCGACGTTTCCACGAAGAATGAACTGTTCCCTCATCCGGCTCCGGAAGAAAAGCCGGCGGAGAAGCCCGCCGAAAAACCGGCACCGTAATCTTCGCAAGGTCGCGTAGGCAGATCGCCATCACCGCACAGCATCGCAAGTGCTTGGGATGGCAAGGGAATGACGTTCCCAGCAAGTTTGCGATGACAGGAGCTCGATCTACCAGATGGCTCGTTATGTGGTTCGTTACGGTTCGACGCGCGTCCTCGGGGTTTTTTCCACGCGGTTCGACAACCTACGTCGAGGATCCAAGGTGGTGGCGCGCACGAATCGCGGCATGGAAATCGGCGAAGTGCTGTGCGAAGCCACCGAGAAGGCGATCGCTCAACTGACCGATCCGACGTCCGGCCAGATCATCCGCGAAATGACTGCCGAGGACCACAACGAGCACCATCACCTGCGGTCACAGGAACGTTCCGATTTCGAAATCTGCCGGCGACACGTGGCTGAACTCGGGCTGCAGATGCAGTTGGTCGATATTGAACGGCTGTTCGGGGGCGAGCGGGTCGTGATTTACTACTTGGCCGAGCAGCGGATCGACTTCCGGGAACTGGTGAAGGTGTTGGCTGCGGAGCTGCAAACGCGCATCGAAATGCGGCAAATCGGCGTGCGGGATGAAGCCAAGCTGTTGGCTGATTACGGCGACTGCGGCAAGCCCCTTTGTTGCAACACGCATTTGGTAGAAATGCCGCCCGTGTCGATGAAGATGGCCAAACTGCAAAAAGCGACGCTCGACCCCACCAAAATCTCGGGGCGTTGCGGGCGGCTTAAATGCTGCCTGCGGTATGAATTCGACACCTATGAGGCGCTGCAGAAAAACCTGCCCTCCGTCGGAGCCGATGTGGTGACCAATGCGGGCCGGGCTCGAGTATTAGGCCACGAAATTCTCTCCCAGCAACTGCTGGTGCAGACCGAGGACAATCGTCGTATGATGATTCCGCTGACCGACGTTCTTACGGTGCTGGGTTCGACCCGGGCGGAATCTCCTCGCGATTGAACCCGAAGCGGGATGGAACCCCCGGGCAGCACCAAACACCGCGCGGAACAGAACCCGCAGCGAGCCACTATTCACAGAAGACACGACTCACAGAAGACACGACTCACGGAAGAATTGTCTGGCCATGGGTAACCAGATGGAAGTGTTGGCGCGACTTCAAATGTTGCTGCAAAGCGACAAGCGGTATCGGCGCGAGGCGTACATCTTCGTGCACGAAGCGCTCGGTTTTGCGCAGCGCGAATTGAAGATGGGAGCCGCTACGCAGATCGGCGACCCGCAATCGGGCGAGCCGGTTCGCGAAGAACGGCATCTCACCGGCCAACAGCTCTGCGAGGCGATTCGTATCTACGCCATAGACCAGTTCGGCTACATGGCCAAACCCGTACTCAAAGCCTGGGGAATTCGCACCACGAGCGACTTTGGAGAGATCGTCTATCGCTTGATCGAAATCGGCTATCTGAATAAGTCGAAAACCGATCGACGGGAGGACTTTGACGGGGTGTACGATTTCGATGAAGTCTTTCAGAAAGCTTTTGAGATCCGCAGCGTTTTCACTGAGGAATAGTTGATGGCCCCTTCGCCGCCGACCGCACCGGGCAAAAACGCCGCCGCTGCAGCCAACTCGCCCGTCGCAGTTGCCGCTCCTCAGCGAAGACCACTCTGGTTGGCAATCAGCATCGCTGCCTGGGTGTTATGGATGGGATACCTTGCTTTGCTGGCGTTTGGCGTCCCGGCATCTGGCGGACGGTAGTCCGACGACAGAATGCTCGGCAACCAGAATTCGGTCGTTCGCTTTTTCGTCTGCATTTCCATGAAGACCCTTTTTCGCTTGTGCATATCCTTTGATTCAATATCGTTGTGCTGACTTGCTGATTTTGATGACCGCGCTGGCGATCAGTTTCGCGGGATCGCTGCATTTGCCCCCGGGCATGGCGTCACCGATTCTCGGCATCGGCGCTTTGGCCGTTCCTTTTTGGATGCGAAAGCGACGCGCCGATCCCGGCCGCGTGGAACTGGTGTGGGCCGTTTTGATCGCCAACTATTTGTTCGCAACGATGGCGGACCTGATCCGCTCGTGACTGCCGCTCGGCACTTCTCTTGTCCGATCCGCCGTGCCTGCCTATCATTGAACGAAACGATTTCATCACACCCTCTCTTAGTCTTTGCGCCGAGATTGGCTGACGGCGCACGCGAATGGAACTATCGAAATTGCGGCGCCAGATTGCTTGGGAGGCCGCTTGCCTGATGTACCGTCGTCAGGAGTCGGAGTATTACCGCGCGAAGATGAAAGCGGCGCGGCGCATTTGCCAGGGCTGGGTCAAACCGGCCGATCTGCCGACGAACGCGGAGATTCGCGATCAGATTCAATCGCTGGCTCGCATGTATGAAGGGGAGCAGCGATCTCAGAATCTGCGCGAGATGCGACTCGCCGCTCTGCGACTCATGCGGCTGCTCCGCCGCTTTCGCCCAAGATTGATCGGCAGTGTCTTGACCGGTCACGTGCGACAAGGTTCCGACATTGATCTGCACGTTTTCTCCGACAGCATCGAGGCGGTTACGGCGGCGCTCGACGACGAAGGCATGGTGTACGACGTCGAACGGAAACGGGTTCGTAAACATGGTGAGGAGCGGATCTTCACTCACATCCATCTGCGCGACAAGTTTCCTTTCGAACTGACGGTCTACGCTGCCAACCTGCTGAATTACACCTTCAAAAGTTCCGTCACCGGCAAGGCGATGGAACGGGCTTCGATCGCACAGCTGGAACAGTTTCTCAGCGCCGAGTATCCCGAATTGGATCTGGATGCAGCCTTGCAGGAGACCGAGGATCAGGTCGATCGCTTTCGCATTTACGAATCGCTGCTGCTACCTTTGGAGCATGTCAAGCAGAACCCTCGCTATCATCCCGAAGGCGACGTGTTGTATCACTCGATGCAGGTCTTCGAACTGGCGCGGGACCGCGTGCCGTACGACGAGGAGCTATTACTTGCGGCACTACTGCATGATGTCGGCAAGGGAATCGATCCCCACGATCATGTGCGATCGGGACTGGAGGCCCTGGGCGGATTCATCACCGAGCGAACTCATTGGCTGATTGAGCACCACATGGAAGCGCAGTTGGTCTTCGACGGCACACTCGGTGTACGTGCAAAACGACGGCTGGAATCAAACGAGAGTTTTGACGAACTGATGATTCTGGCGCGGTGCGATCGCGATGGACGGCAATGTGGCGTCGCCGTCCCCGAGGTCGACGAGGCACTGGACTACATTCGCGACCTGGATCATACGTTCGGCATCTGAAGAAGGCTGAACCCGTTGCCGAACGCAACCAAGCTACCGGGCAACGATCGCGCCTGCATCGCCGTGTCTGAGTTGCACAGTATTTGGCCCGCACCAAAGCAAGTCGCAGGCTCCGTTCGCGCGATACCTGCCCCGGGCTGAGACGGGGCTATCTCGGCTTGGTTTGCTTAGTTTGCAAGGGCGCGATCCAGTCGCTGCAACACGTGTTCAGCATCATCCACGGTCATGGCGTGGCAGAAGCCGTGATGGCACGCATTGCCGCCGTAGTCGTGAAAATAGACACCCTCGCGAATCGCCGAGGCGATGAACTGGAGCATCTGTTTGCGATCGTGCCGCTGGGCATCCTGATAATTGCGAACCTCTTCATCGATCCCGAAGTAGATGCCGAACCGGGCGCCCAAGCCCTGGATCCTCGCGCGGACGCCGTGCTTGTTGAACAGCGATTGAATGCCAGGGAACAATCGATCGCCGACTGCTTGAATCCGGTCGTAAAATCCGGGTTCGCGGTACGCTTTCACTGCGGCCAGCGCGGCGGCCACCACCACGGGATGCCCGTTGTAGGTCCCGCTGTGTTGGCAGTCGCCGATCGGCATGAGGCGGTTCATGATGTCGCGCCGACCGCCGAAGACACTTAATGGATAGCTGCCTCCCACGGCTTTGCCCAAGGTGCAGAGATCCGGGGTCACGCCCAGGTATTCCTGCGCTCCCCCCGGCGCCATGCGAAACGCGCTGAGCACCTCATCGAAAATCAACATTGCACCGTGCTTTCGCGTCAGGCTTCGCAAAGCTTGCATGAATTCGGGTGTCGGCTTGATGCAACCCGCGTTGTAATAGACGGGTTCGCAAATCACCGCGGCAACTTCATCGCCCCAACGCTGCATGGCCTCTTCGAACAAATCGGGGCGGTTATAGGGAATCTGAATCAGCTGTTCGCCGAGCGACGTGACGACTCCCGCACAGATTG
>JBJOLO010000824.1:0-12131 GCA_046045565.1 Planctomycetota bacterium
CAGTTTGTCGAACACTTGAGAAACCTGGGGCACAACGCCTATCCACTGGCGGAAACCAGACAATTACGGCTCTTTTGAGACGATTCATGCTCGCAAAGCTCAGGGACGATCGGCAAGGAAGGCGATCGCTCGCGGCACGCGGGAACATCCGAATTCCTGACGTGCCAGCGGCGCTTTTTCCCGGGCATTGGGGGATCTCAATCATCGGTCGATCGACCCTCTTGCTTTGGCTTTGGGAATCGGTCATTATTTAGGGCTTCCGTCCGAGCTCCGAATCGTCCGTAGCCATGAGTCGTCGCTGTGAGGGAGCCCTGCGATGCGTGGTGGTGAATTCGGTGCTTGGTGTTTCGCTCTGAGCAATCCGTTCAGAGCGGCAAGTTGTTGACCGCAGGAGAAGTTTCGGCTCATGTCGCGCTACACTCGACCCAAAGCAAGGGTAAATCGTCGGTTTGGATCCCTCCTCTACGAGAGTTCCGGTGCCAAGCGGGCCTGGGAACGTCGGGAGAATCCGCCGGGAATGCACGCCCGCGGAAAGAAACCTTCGAATTACGGGCAAGCGTTGATGGAGAAGCAGAAGATCAAGTATTACTACGGACTCGGCGAACGCCAGCTCCGTCGGTACTTCGATTTGGCTTCGCGGAAAAAGGGCAATACGGGTCAATCGCTGCTGCTGATGTGCGAACGTCGACTCGACAACATCATTCGCCGCGCCGGCATGACGAAGACCCGTCCGCAAGCTCGACAAGGCATTGCGCATGGCCACTTCCTTGTGAATGGTATCAAGGTCGATAAGCCTTCGTACATCATTCGACCTGGCGATGTGATCACCGTTCGCAGCCGCGAGAATCTGTTGAATTTCTATCGGGCGCTTTCGACAACGAGTTCGGTGGAGCCGATGGAATGGTTGAGCTTCGATCCGGAGACCCTACGCATCACCGTGCAGGGCAATCCTGGACCCAGCGACATCAGCCTGCCGGTCGATGCCAACATGGTCGTCGAATTCCTGTCTCGCTAATTTTTGAGGCATGATTTTCCCAAGTCATCTCATCGCTCGCTGCCGCTAAGTGCGGCAGCGATGCGTTGGATGCCGAAACTCTGCGGCGGTAGGGCTTGGAATGCACACGCAACTGGCTGTTCTCGGTGGCGGGCCCGGCGGATATGCAGCTGCTTTCTTGGCAGCCGATGAAGGTCTCGAAGTCACGTTGATCGAATCGGATCCGCGTTTGGGCGGGACGTGTCTGCTTCGCGGATGCATCCCTTCCAAGGCATTGCTGCACGTAGCTCGGGTCTTAAAAGAAGTCGACGAGCTACGCGAAGGTTGGGGTATCGATTTCACCGAGCCCCGCATTCAGATCGATAAGGTCCGCACGCGTAAAGAACGTGTCATCGAAACGCTTTCAGGCGGCCTGAAGCAACTGGCGAAACGCAGGAATGTCCGCATCATTCACGCACGCGGCGTCCTCGAGAATTCCGGCACGCTCAGGTTGGAGGGCGATGATGCGAGTATCCCGCCGGAAAAATCGCTCACTTTCGACCATCTGATCCTGGCCACCGGGTCGACACCGGCCATGCCTCCCAGTTTCCAGATCGGGTCGGACCGCGTAATGGATTCGACCGGCGCCCTGGAATTGCGCGATGTGCCTGCCAAGATGCTCGTCATCGGCGGAGGATACATCGGACTGGAAATGGGTACGGTGTACGCAAGTCTCGGAGCATCGGTGTCGGTGGTGGAACTTACCGATGGCCTGCTGCCCGGTGCCGATCGCGATCTGGTCAAGCCGCTTGAGAAGCAACTGCGGAAACTCTTCAAAGACCAAATCTATCTTGGCACCCGCGTTGGTTCGGTGGGCGAGCGAGACGGGTTGGTCGAGGTTGCTTTTGAGGGTCCTGGCAAGTTCGGGGTGGAAAAATACGATCGCGTGCTGGTCGCGGTGGGACGTCGACCAAACAGTCGTGGGATCGGGCTCGAGCAAACGTCGGTCGCGGTAAATGAACGCGGCTTTGTTGTTTGCGACCGACATCAACGAACCGCAGATCCAAAGATCCTAGCCATCGGGGACGTTGCCGGCGAACCAATGCTGGCCCACAAGGCATCCCACGAAGCCAAAGTTGCCGTTGAATCGGTGCTCGGCCGCACCTCCGCGTTCGACAAAGCCGCGATACCGGCTGTGGTTTTCACCGACCCCGAAATTGCCTGGGCAGGACTGATGCAGGACCAGGCGACACGCGAGGGGCGCGAAATCGAGGTTGCCGTCTATCCGTGGGCAGCCAGCGGACGAGCTCAAGCAATCGGACGCACCGAAGGTTTCACCAAATGGATCATCGACCCGAAGACCAATCGCGTTCTCGGATGCGGTATCGTCGGTCCGGGTGCCGGAGAACTCATCGCGGAAGCGGTCCTGGCAATCGAAATGGGATGCGAGGTCGAGGACATCACCGAGTCGATTCATCCTCACCCCACCCTGAGTGAAACGATGATGAATGCGGGCGAAATCTATCACGGTTCGGCGGTGGAAATCTACAAACCCAAGCGAAAGCCGGCTCATCCGTAGCCATCCGGCGGGGTTGTTCGATCGGACGCCGCTGCTACTTCATTCTGCCGACGTTTTCTGTGAGCGCTCCATTTCATCGCTCCTTGCCAGCGTTTCTTGCCGTTAGCAACTCGCGTCCCGCTTCCGCCCCGCAGGCTTTTGCCTCCACCCCACTTCCGGACCCTCGGGGCGAACGCTACGTTCAATAGCCAGAATCGGCTTGGCGGGAGTTCGTGCGGTGGATTGGGTGCAGGCTTCTTTTCTCCCCGCCGCGCGTGGGGCCTCGACCGTTGGCGATGATCATGAACGCAAGGCATCCATCGCTCGCGAACATGAACAACTCCGAAATCAATCGTTCCCCTAAAAGACCACCTCGAGAATCACGGCTTCACCTTCCATTCCCCGTTCGTCGTCACCTACACATCGTTCGCGCGAGATTTGCCATGCAAACACGAACCTTCTTACGCCCCGTCGCAGGAATTCTTCTCATGACGTTGTCGTCTTTGGCGCTGCATGCCGCCGACACGCCTCCACGTAAAGTCGCATCGGTGGAAGGCATCACCGAGTATCAACTGGCCAACGGCATGCGTGTGCTGCTGTTTCCCGATCCAACCCGCCCCCGCGTGACGGTGAACCTCACGGTTTTTGTCGGCTCACGGCATGAAGGCTACGGTGAAACCGGGATGGCGCACTTGCTTGAACACATGGTATTCAAGGGTACCCCGACTCATCCGAATGTGCCTCAAGCGTTGCAGGAACGCGGCGCGCAATTCAACGGCACGACCTCGGTCGATCGCACCAACTACTTCGAGACCTTGGCGGCAACCGACGACAATCTCGAGTTCGCCGTTCGTCTGGAAGCCGATCGCATGGTGAATTCCTATGTCAAGCGAGAGGATCTGCTCTCCGAGATGACCGTGGTTCGCAACGAGTTTGAACGCAGCGAGAATTCGCCGGATGCGGTGCTTTCCAAACGAATCATGGCGGCCGCATACGAATGGCACAACTACGGCAAGACGACGATCGGCAATCGCAGCGACATTGAACGGGTTCCGATCGAGAATCTCCAGGCCTTCTATCGCAAGCACTATCAACCCGATAACGCCATGGTGGTCGTGGCTGGTAAATTCGAGGAAGCCAAGGCGCTCGAACTTGTTCAAAAGTATTTTGGCAGCATCCCGCGGCCGGAGCGTAAGCTCGACGCAACCTACACCGAGGAACCGGAACAGGATGGCGAACGCGTCGTGACCTTGCGTCGCGTGGGCGACGTCGGCGTGATCGGCGTGGTCTATCACATCCCGGCGGGCTCGCACCCGGACTTTCCCCCGTTACAGATCCTGGCCTCGATCCTTTCCACTCCGCCTTCGGGGCGTCTGTATCAGGCATTGGTCGAGACGAAAATGGCCACCAGTGCGGGTGCATTTGCCCGAGCGATGCACGATCCGGGCGTATTTGGAATCGACGCGGAAGTACCGAAGGACAGTTCGCTCGAAGCCGTTCGGGACCAGATGCTGACGATTGTTGAAAGCATCGCGAAGGAAGGAGTGACCGAACAGGAAGTAACGCGGGCGCGACAGCAGATCCTTAAGGCCAGAACTCTGGCTGCGACCAATACGAGCCAACTCGCGATTTCGCTTAGCGAATGGGCTGCACAAGGCGACTGGCGACTGTATTTCTTGAATCGCGATCGCCTTGAAAAGGTGACGAAGGAAGAGGTGCAACAGGTGGCGGCCCGTTATCTGCAGCGCAACAACCGCACCGTCGGCTTGTACATTCCCGCCGAATCCGTGGAGCGTGTCGTGGTTCCCTCGAAGCCGGACATCACGGAGTTGGTGCGCGACTACAAGGGGCGCGAAGGAATCTCCGCAGGCGAGGAATTTGATTACAGCTATGAGAGCATTGCACGCGCTACCAAGTTTGAAACGCTCGGAAGCGGCATCAAAGTCGCGCTGCTGCCGAAAAAGAACCGGGGCGACGAAGTCAATGTCGGCATCACCCTGCGTTATGGCAATGAACAGAATCTGGCTGGCCTGCAAGAAGCTGCCGGCTTCCTGATGCCGCTGATGATGCGAGGAACCAAGAATCTTTCCCGTCAGCAATTGATTGATGAGCTCGACCGTTTGCAAGCGAATCTTGGAGGCGGCGGGGGAGGAGGCCGACGCGGTCGAGGCGGGGGTGGCGGAGCCGCCGGTGGTCTTGGCAGTCTGGGATTCTCCATTCAAACCAAACGGGACAGTCTGCCTGAGGTCCTGCGCATTCTGCAGCAGGTCCTTCGCGAGCCCACTTTGCCGGAAGCCGATTTTGATGTGATGAAACGCGAACGCCTTGCGTCATTGGAACAAGGCCGCACCGAACCGATGGTGCTCGGACAACGGCTGCTAAGTCGTAAGCTCGCGCCCTACCCGCAGAACGACATTCGATACGTGCCCACGGTTGAAGAGGAGATGGCGCGCGTTCAAGCCGTGACCATTGAAGATGTCCGCCGACTGTATCGCGAATACATCGGCGGCTCCGAAGGCGACGTTGCCATTGTCGGCGACTTTGACCCCGAGAAGTGCCTGCCGATCGTCAAAGAGATGTTCGCTGACTGGAAAGCAGCCGAACCCTACGCCCGCATCGACCGGCCGATCGAGAAAATCGCCGCCGGCGAAACGCTGTCGATCAACACGCCGGACAAGGCCAATGCCATGTACACCGCAGGCGTCTTGTTCAAACTTCAAGAGCAGGACCCCGACTATCCTGCCATGACGCTGGCCAATTTTATCTTCGGCGGAGGTTCGTTGTCTTCGCGATTGGGCGACCGTGTTCGTCAAAAGGAAGGACTGTCCTACTCCGTCGCCTCGAACTTTGCCGCTTCGCCTTTCGAGCCTCGCGCTTCCCTCTCCATTTCTGCAATTTACAACCCGGAAAACCGCGATCGCTTGGCGGCAGTCATCGCCGAAGAAGTAAAACGGCTCCTCGAGCAAGGCGTCACGCCTGACGAACTCCTACGCGCCAAAGCCGGTTATCTCCAGCAACGAACCGTCTCGCGATCGTCTGATGCCGCTGTGGTTTCGTTGCTCGGCTCCATGATGTTTGAAGGCTGGGAATTTGAATACTTCCGGGATTTTGAAAAGAAAATCGAGGATTTGACGACGGAACAGGTTTCCCAGGCATTCCGCAAGCACATTAATCCCAAACAACTGGTGATCGTGACGGCTGGAGACTTCAACGGGAAAAAGAAACCGGCTGCTGAGTAACCAACGTTTCACTTCACGCACGCCTTCTGCCATAATGCTGCGTTATGAGCAGTTGGTTTGGTTTGGGCAATCCCGTCGTTCCAAGGCGATCGGTACTCTGGTCCGCCTTCGCGATTTTTTTCTGCGCGGGGTTCGTCGCCGCGCAGGATCCGGAGCCGGGATTTAATCGCGACATCCGCCCCATCCTCGCCGATCATTGCTTCTCATGCCACGGGCCGGATCGCCATCAGCGAAAGGCCGACCTGCGTCTCGATACGCAAGATGGAATCTTCGGGACAAAGCAATCACCCGGGCCCGTCATACCAGGGTCATTACCACAAAGCTCGCTCTGGCACCGCATCAACTCGGCTGACCCCGAACAGCAAATGCCGCCCCCGGGAACACGCCCCCCGCTCACGGCACAACAAAAAGAGCTGTTGCGCAAGTGGATCGAGTCAGGGGCCGGGTGGCAGGAACATTGGGCCTTCGCTCCCCTCTTAGGCACGACCATTCCCGCGGTGCGCAATCAGCGATGGTTACGCACGGGCGTGGATGCTTTTGTTGCGGAGCAACATGAGCGCGAGGGATTGCAAGCCTCGCACGACGCAACGCGCGCCACGCTGCTGCGACGCGCGACGCTGGACCTCACGGGAATTCCTCCGTCGCTTGTCGAAGCAGACGATTATTTGGCCGATCCCGCTCCCGACGCCTATGAACGGTTAACGGATCGCCTCCTCGCGTCGCCCCGATATGGCGAACGTGTCGGAATGCGATGGCTCGATGCGGCACGATACGCTGACACCAGCGGTTATCAGAATGATGGACCCCGCTTCATGTGGCGCTGGCGAGACTGGGTCCTGCAGGCCTTCAATCGCGATCTGCCTTTCGATCAATTCACCGTGGAGCAACTGGCCGGCGACTTGCTACCCGACGCCACCCTTTCGCAACGCATCGCGACGGGCTTCAATCGCAATCATCGCGGCAACTCTGAGGGCGGAATCATTCCCGAGGAATTTGCCGTCGAGTATGTGGTGGATCGAGTTGACACGTCCGCCACGGTTTGGCTTGGATTGACGCTTGGCTGCGCTCGATGCCACGATCATAAATTCGATCCGATCTCGCAGCGCGAGTTCTATCAGCTATTCGCCTATTTCAATAACGTTCCCGAACAGGGTCGCGCCATCAAGGAAGGGAATTCGCCGCCACTGATCGTCGCCCCGACCGACGAAGATCTGCGTCACCGTGAGCAGCTTGCTTCGCAACTCCAAACAACCGAGATGCGATGGCAGCAGACCGAGCCCGATCTCCGCAACGCGATTGAACGATGGGAACAGGCATGGCGACAGCGTGCGCCAGTACAGCGACCTCCAGAACAGCAGCCTCCAGAGGAGCGTTCCACGGAACAGGGGCCCTCGATTCCGCCCGACTGGAACACGTCCGACAGCTTGGTGCTGCGACTGCCGTTCGACAAGGCTCGGCAAAACAACGAGCCGCCATGGAAACTCGCTGATTCCGCCTCGCGAGCCCTCACTCCCTCTCAGGAACAGGATCGCTCGTGCGACGGTATCTTCGGCCAAGCACTCAGCCTGGATGGCAGCTGCATGGCGGTACTGCCGAGCGAGCAGGAAGGCATTGAGAAAGGCGCGAATCGCTCGTTGGGCGACTTTGGTTATTTTGACTCGTTTACGCTCAGCGTATGGATTCATCCGGACCCAAACCGCGATGGTACGATCATCTCCAAAATGTCCGATACCCCGCAGGGCGACGGCTATGCCGTTCAAGTGGTGGAAGGGCGTCTGCAGGTCAACTTGGTAAAACGCTGGCTGGATGACGCGCTACGCGTCGAGACCGAGGACAAGATCGCGACATCGTCATGGCATCATGTGGCGGTGGTTTACGATGGTTCGCGCGTAGCGCGCGGTGTAACGGTCTATCTCGACGGCGTGCCGCAACGAATGCGCGTCAACTTGGATGCGCTGAATCAAACGTTTGCAAACACGGAGCCGCTGCGGATTGGTGGTGGTGGTGGCGATTCGATGCGTTTCCGCGGAAAGATCGATGAAGTTCGCATCTACGATCGAGTGATCAGCCCGTTGGAGGTGCGGTTTCTTGCGAGCGCTGCGCCCCTGCATCAGCTTCTCAGCCGACCGGCAGCGGAACGTTCAGCCGACATGAACGAGAAAATTCGCCGCTACTACCTGGAGGAAGTTGCAACGGCGAACTTGCGTCAGCCGTGGCGCGAAACGATCGCGGCTAGACGCGCCCTGGAGTCGTTTGATCGTCAATTGCCAACCGTCATGGTCATGGAAGAAATGCCGGCGGCACGTCAAACCTACTTGCTTGTGCGCGGCGAGTACGACAAACCCGGCGAGCGTGTGGAACCGGGCGTTCCCGCCTTTCTTCCCCAGCCGGAAGCAACGCGGAAAAACAATCGCCTGACGCTGGCGCGTTGGCTGGTTGATGATCGTAATCCACTCACCGCACGCGTCGCCGTGAACCGCGGGTGGCAGATGCTTTTCGGGTCCGGCATCGTACGGACGGTTGAGGACTTTGGCACCCAAGGCGATCCGCCAAGTCATCCGGAATTACTTGATTGGCTCGCGCGCACCCTGCGTCGCCAATCGGACATCGCCCCGTCCGGATCCCCTTGGTCTATGAAACGCTTTTACCGAACCGTGCTGCTATCCGCTGCCTACCAACAATCCTCCGCCGCCTCCGAGCCGCAAGTTGCGCAAGATCCGGCCAACCGGTTCGTGACGCGGGGACCGCGGTTTCGGATGCCCGCGGAAATGATTCGAGATCAGGCCCTCGCGGCGTCCGGACTGCTCATGGAGCGACTCGGCGGCCCGTCCGTTAAACCCTATCAACCGGCCGATCTCTGGAAAGAATTGGCGACAGACACGCTGTATCAACAAAGCCATGGTGGCGACCTGTTTCGACGCGGTATCTACACCTACTGGAAACGAACGGTTGCTCCGCCGAATCTGGTTACGTTCGATGCGGCAACCCGCGAGACGTGTGTTGTGCGCGAGTCTCGCACCAATACACCGTTGCAGGCACTAACCTTGCTTAATGAAATCACCTTTGTCGAGTCGGCCCGCAATCTGGCACAGCAAGCAATGCGAGGCGAGGGGACATCTGTTTCCGAGCGGATCACCATTGCCTTTCGTCGATTGCTTACGCGATCACCGAGTGCAGAAGAGCTGCGGGTCCTCGTCGATGGATGGCACGCTCATTATCACCGCTTTCGCGACGATCCGGCGGCTGCCCGCGCCTTCATCGAAATCGGTGAAAGCCCCGTGGCCGTGGATAGGGACGTGATCGAATTGGCAGCCTACACCGCCACGTGCAGCGTTCTCCTCAGCCTCGATGAGGCGGTCACCAGAAACTAAAGGATTCCTTGTGGTCGATACGCCACGAAGCCGTCGAACATGGTTGAACCAAAGTGCCGGTTTAGCTGGACTGGCGACGGCTTGGCTGTTGAGTGAGCAATCTGCTCGCCCGGAGACGGCCAACATTTTGGCCGGCGTCCCGCATTTCAAGCCGACCGCGAAGCGCGTCTTATACCTTTTCCAGTCTGGCGCCCCGTCGCAGCTCGACCTTTTCGACTATAAGCCGGCACTTGCCAATCTGCGGGGCAGCGAATTGCCTGATTCGATCCGGCAAGGACAACGGTTGACCGGCATGACTTCGAAGCAAACCAGTTTTCCGGTGGCGCCAACTCGTTATCGCTTCGCCAAACATGGTCAATCGGGAGCTTGGTTCAGCGAATTGCTGCCGCACACCGCCGAGATCGCCGACGAATTATCGTTCATCAAATCGATGCACACCGAGGCGATCAACCACGATCCGGCAGTCACTTTTTTTCAAACGGGCGCACAACTCGCGGGACGTCCCAGCATGGGATCGTGGCTCGCCTACGGTCTTGGCTCCGAAAATCAGGATCTACCCGCCTTCGTTGCGATGGTCTCCATCGGCACCGGCAATCCAAACGACCAACCACTCTATGATCGACTGTGGGGCAGCGGTTTCTTGCCGACGCGTTATCAGGGGGTGAAATTCCGTTCCGTCGGCGACCCTGTACTGCACTTATCGAATCCGCAGGGAATCGACACTGCCGCTCGCCGCCGAATGCTTGATGATCTCGCCCGATTGAATCATCTGCAGTTGCAGCAGGAGGGTGATCCGGAAATCGCGACCCGCGTGGCGCAATATGAGTTGGCGTTTCGAATGCAGTCGTCGGTTCCGGAGTTAACCGACCTTCAAGGCGAACCCGATCACGTTTTTGAAATGTACGGTCCCGCCTCACGACGCCCCGGAACGTACGCTGCCAATTGTCTATTGGCTAGAAGACTGCTTGAGCGGGGAGTGCGCTTTGTCCAGTTGTTTCATCGTGGCTGGGATCAGCATGCCAATCTTCCGAAGCAAATCACCGGTCAATGTGCTGATACGGACCAACCCTCCGCAGCGCTGATTCGCGACTTGAAACAACGTGGGTTGCTCGACGATACGCTCGTCGTTTGGGGTGGTGAGTTCGGTCGCACAGTTTATTGCCAGGGCACACTGACCGCCGAGAATTATGGTCGCGATCACCATCCCCGTTGCTTCACAATCTGGCTTGCGGGCGGCGGAATCCAGCCCGGTCGCACTCTGGGCGCGACGGACGACTTCTCCTACAACATCGTCAGCGATCCCGTCCACGTGCACGATCTCCATGCAACGATGATGCACTGCATGGGTATCGACCACAAACGGCTTACTTATCGCTATCAAGGCCGCGATTTCCGCCTCACCGACGTGCACGGCAACGTCATCACTTCGCTGCTCAAGTCGTAGCCGACTCGGTCGTCGACTCGAAACGCGTCTCACATTTTGGACAGACACGAGCCGTTACGGAAAGAACTCGGCGGCACTTCGGACAGAGCCGCGTCTTGGCCGCCTCGGATTGTTCGGTCGCAATTTTGTTTTCCAATTCCTGATTCTGCTTCGCGTCTACGGTTCGCGGCAAAAACAGGTAGACCACCAGCGCGGGCGGGCCGATCACGGTCCCGACCACCAATCCCGCAATCGGCTGGTAACCCTTTCGCATGGCAACCCAAGCCGTTGCCGCTCCGAATGCCAGTCCAACAAAGAATGCTGCGACAAAATCTAAAAACAAGATCAATACCAGCATCGTCGATGAGCCTTCCTGTGTGCCTGCGAAGTGCCGCTTGTGCCTCAACTGCGCCTTGCTCTCCTGCCAGAAACCACCACCATAGGTGAGAAGATTCCAGGTTGCAAATAGGTACGTCGCTCGCGATACGAAAGTTTTTGGAGTGAACTTTCTGCGATCCCGTTTCGCCTGTCCGAACACGGACTAGACTGGAGAGGGGGCCCGTTACCGGGTCGTCCTTCTCCTCGTCAGGCTAATCCATCGGGACAATCGAATCAGCCAATCCCGCGCGCCGCTCTTTTTCCGCTCAAATCCGACCATGTCGCATCGAAATCGCCAACAACGACCTGCCACTCTGCACAGGCTACGCATGTCTGTGCTCTTGGCGATCTCGGCTGCGCTAGCCCTCGGTTTGCTCGTACACGCCGATGATGCTCCTTTGACACCCGAAGAGCCACCAAGCGCCCCGTCCCTCACGCAACTGACGTCGCAGTTGCGAAGTAAATCACCGAAAGTCCGGCGTGGCGCGATCGACTCGCTGGTGCAGCGTGCAGATCGCGAATCGACGCGATTGATCATGCTGTATGGCATCCGTGACCGAAGCGATGAGTTGGCTCGCGTTAGCGTGGAGGCACTGGATCATCTTGGCCGGACACTGCCAATCGAAACTCAGCGGGAATGGTTTGCAGCCGAGTTGATTCAGCCGTTGTCGCAGGAGTTTCGCGACAAAAAACGTCGCAACGCGGACCACATCGCGCGTGTCGCTCACACCGCCGCCCGCGTCCCAACGCTTCCGGTGTACGAAAGGCTCTTTGCACTGTGCGACAATCTCGATGCCGACGACCAAACGCTGGTTCTAAATGGGATGCTTACAGGCATCGATAGCTTGATCACCCGAGAAGACTTGCGATTCCTTGATGTCGTGTCCGTCGTAGAAGGTAGTCGCCTCTTTGCTATGACGTTCGGGTTGAGGCGAACTTCGTATGCGGCTGCAGGCCTTTGCCCACGCGCAGATGCCGTGGCGTTTCTACTGCGGCAGTTGCCCAAAGAAACAGGCGAACTGCGAGGCGTGATTGCCAAGGGCTTACGCCAACTTACGGGGCAGGATCACGGTCTCGATCACGTTGCCTGGAGTCAGTGGTGGACAAAGCAAGAAGCCGGATTTCGATTTCAGCGACAGGAAGCCAGCCCTTCTCGATACGCCGACTCCACACCCACGTATTACGGGCT
>JBJOLO010000004.1:0-4933 GCA_046045565.1 Planctomycetota bacterium
AGCGCGTGCCAGTGATCGGGGGATCCGACCAGCACCACTTGCAGGTCCTTCTCTTTCAGCATTTCTCGGTAGTCGCGGTAGGTGCGCGGCGCCTGTTTGCTTTTCTGCCGCTCCCTCGCAATCGAAACCGCTTCGGCGAGCATCTGCTTGTCCGGATCGCAGATCGAAACCACCTCAACCGGTCCTACCTGAATCAATCGCCAGAGATCACTCTTGCCGTACCAGCCGGCGCCGATGAGCCCCACTCGCAATGGCTTTTGGTTGATCAGTTCCAGTCCATACGCGCCCATCGCTGAATAGGCGAGTCCCGCGGCCGAGGTTTGTAGGAACCGCCGTCGTTGGATGTGGAAACGCGGATCAAAAAGCGACGAAGTTTTTTCTGAGCCGGATCGCTCGGGCATGGCCGGGACTCCTCGCAAAATAGTTTTTAGATGAGATCGCGTTACGCGCCGGTGCATCACACGTTGCTGCGACGCCAGGGACCGTTGGTCGCTAATCGGCAGAGTAATACAGGATACGGATCGCTGAACAAATTAACAGTTGTCGCGCGGGCGAGCAAGAACCAATTGCGCTGCGGCATTTACCGAAGCGCATGGGCTCACCGGAAACGCCGCGAAGGATGTCGCCGCGGCAACGCGATTGCCTTCGGAAAACGAATCAGGCGTGTCCAGCGCGTGGTGGTTTACCACCTTGGTCGGCCAAGTGATTGCGAATGCGTTCGAACTCGTCGTGGTCCGAGAAGTGGATGATGATTTTTCCGCGGCCGCGACTGGTCTGGCGGATTTCCACTTTCGTGCCGAGCAGCAATTTGAGTTCCTGTTGAAGGGAGCTGACCTGCTCGCTTCGAGGTCGCTTCTGTCCAATGCGTCCGGCGATCGCGGGAGCTTGTCCGTCTTCCTCGGTAATCAATTCCGAAACACGGCGCTCCACGTCGCGAACACTGAGTTCCTCGCGACAGATCTTCTCGCAGAAGTCGAGCTGAGCTTTGGGATCGCCGAGCGGCAGCAGGGCCCGTGCGTGGCCCGCGCTCAGTAGGCCGTTGCGCAATGCGTCGAGTATTTGCTCCGGTAGTTCGAGCAATCGCATCAGGTTGGCAATCGTCGAGCGGTCGATCTTCAGACGCTGTGCGAGATCTTCTTGCGTGCAGCGATGCTGATCGACATATCGTTTGAACGACATCGCTTTTTCCACCGGATTGAGATCCTTGCGCTGCAGATTTTCTACGATCGCCAGTTCGGCGACCAAGCGATCGTCCGCTTCGCGCACGCGAGCCGGGATGGTTGTCCAGCCGGCACGGATGGCGGCACGGAGGCGTCGTTCGCCGGAAATCAGCTGGTGTTTGCCGTTGACCTTCCGCACGAGGATCGGCTGGAGCATGTTGTGCTCCTTCAGGCTTTCGGCGAGCGATGCCAATTCCGCCTCGCTGAAATCGCGCCTCGGTTGAAACGGATTGTCTTCGATGTCGTGAACATGCAGGTGCACGAGATCGCTGCGAGGTCCCGCTTCGGCGGGCACGGCAGCCGCGGATGTTCTTGGCATGTCCATTGCCGAGGTTGGCGCCGAGGTGGGCGCAGAGGCACCCCCGCCAGCCACGGTGTCTTGGCGACGAACCGGTTCGTTTTCGGTTCCGTCGAGCGGTGTTCCCAGGAGAGCCGCCAATCCCCGCCCCAGTCTTCGATCCCGCGTCACGTGTTTGCCTCCTTGCAAAAGCTAGTTCATCTCCAAAATTTCCTGGCAGAGTTCGAGATAGGCCCAGGTGCCGCGGCAAGCCGGTTCGTAGTCAAGCACCGACCGTCCATGGCTCGGAGCCTCGCAGACCGCGACATCGCGCGGAATCACCGTCTCGAAAACAATCTCGCCGAAAAACTCGCGCACCTCGCGCTCGACTTCGTGTGTCAACTCCAGCGATTCGTCCACCATCGTCAGCAGGATTCCGCCGAACTCCAGTCGACCGCCTCCTGACTGCATCGCGTTGCGAATCACCTGGATCATTTGTGTCAGACCTTCCATCGCGTAGTACTCGCACTGAATCGGCATCAACACTTCCGTGGATGCCGACAGCGCGGCTTGCGTTAACGGTCCCAGCGACGGCGGGCAATCGACAATCACCACGTCGAACGCATTCATTCCGCTGGTCAAATGCTGCCGAAGTGTCTTCGCTTCGCCTTCCTCTCCCTTCGCCAATACCTCCACGTCCTGGAAGCTGCGGCTGCCGGGCAGCAGGTGCAGGCCCTCGAGGTACGTCGCGACGATCGCTTCACGCAGCGGTCGTTGAACAACCAGCGCATGACGGTCGGTCGGTACGAGCCCGAGTCCGGTCGTGGCATTGCATTGCGGATCGAGGTCGATCAACAGCGTTTGCAGTCCGGCTTTCGCGAGACCGGCGCCGAGGTTGACGGCCGTCGTCGTCTTGCCGACACCGCCTTTCTGATTCGCAACGCAGAGTACCCTCGTCACTGGCAACGCTCCCGCCCCGGGCCGATCACTTCGCGGCGGATTCTATCGCGGGGATGCGGATCGGGTGAATAGCGGAATTCGAGTTGCTGCGCCGAGCTGCGAAAGTGCTAGCATCGGTTCCGGAGCGGAGAAGGAACGAGTTTGCGATGCGGCGTCATCAGCTGATGTTCGCCCAGTCGGGCTGGTTTCACGTGGAACGGCCAGTTTACCCAGGACCCGCGAACTGACTGTCGAGGCCAGTTTGCCATGCTTGTGTCAATTGCCTAGTCGGTTTCACGTGAAACCATGTCACTCGAGCGGATTGAACACGAGACCGCTGAGGAGTTTCGGATAGAAGTAGGTGCTTTTTGCCGGCATGCGTTCCTGGTGTTCGCTGATTGCCCGCACATGATCCACCGTGGCGGGCATGACCAGGGCCGCCAATTCGAAGCGGCCACCCTGACCCATTTGCCCCGTGGCGTCGCGACCGACCGCATCGCCTTTTTCGAGTCCGTGCACGACTTCATCGACGGAGTGGACGTACATCGGTTTCGGCAGGCTCGCCAAGCCGAGCAGATTGTCCATGGCAAGGCGGTGGAGTATCGAAACGCCTAAGCCACACCAATCGCTGCTGTGCTCGCGTGCGAGTTCCTCCAGGCGGTGACGTCCCTTTTCTGTCAACGTGACCCGCGTCCAGCGGTTGTCCTTCGCGGTATAGAACCCAAGGGATTCTTGTTGGTCGTCACTTTCGATCGACTCCCAAAGCGCGTGGGCCGCCTGCGGGCCGGTCCCGCCATCGGTCGCGGTGAAGCAGTCGCCGAGTCGTTGGACCAATTCGTTCGATGCCATGGCGGGGACGCCTCGGAAGAGTCGGTGTGTGGGCAACACGATCATGCCCGGATCGCTCATGCTGACGCACATGGTGAGCACATAGTTTGCGGGATGGTTCGCGGGCAAGGGAGCGCCCGCAGCGACCTCGTCGCGATAATTGCACGCGGTCTCGTAGCGGTGATGGCCGTCGGCGATGTAAAGCGGTTTGGGATCGACGATGGCGGAGACCGCGGTAATGGTATTCACATCTTTCACGACCCACAGGTGGTGGACGACGCCGAGGTGATCGGTGGCCTGCAGCGGCGTCATACCGGCGATCGCTTGTTCGAGTAACTCCTGAGCTTCGTTCTGCGGGTCGGGATAGAGTCCGAAGATCTGGCTCAGGTTGGTTCGGCAGGCTCGCGTTAACAGCAGTCGATCCTGTTTCGGGCCCGAGTGGGTCTCTTCATGCGGATAGACTTTGCCCTCGCCAAATCGTTCCAACCGCACCCGGCACATGAATCCGCGTCGCAGGTATTCGCGACCGGCGTAGCTGAATTTCTGATGATAAACATACAATGCCGGATCCGGGTCGGTCTGCAGTACGCCCTCTTTCCTCCAGTTCTTTAGGAACCGCGAGGCTCGCGTGTACCGGTTGTTTTGCTCATCATCCCCGGGTTCCTCGCGATTCAGTTCCAGACGAATCACATTCGACGGATGCCGCTTGTAGAGAGCATCCTGCAAGGCCGGATCGATGACGTCGTACGGCGGGGCGATGACGTCGCTGAGCGACCCGACATGGCCGAGATCGTATCGAAGTCCTCGAAAAGCCTGAATGTGCGGCATCGTGCAATCCTCGCGTGTAGGGTGCGAATGACAAGACCAAGTTGTTCAAAGCAAAAGTTGTTCAAAGCAAAACTCAGAGTGCTGTTGTACCTCAAGATGGCCATGCTTCGCGAGTACGGTTCACGCAAGCCGAGGGCAATCTCGCGACGTTCGTGGTTGCGGGAGCGAACGCAACGCACGTGGTCCGCGACCAAGAGATGCGCGGTGGAGTGCTGCGATTGGTCGAGCGAGCGACCGCAGATTGCAATGACCATGCGAGGCAAAAAACATCCGCGAGTCAGACGGATACCAGAGCGACTCGTCGATGGCCGTGAACTCGTTCCCTAAGAACCGCACGGCAGCAAATGCCTGCGGGCGCACTGCGACGAATTGCTAGAGTCGCAGGCGCCGGGAATGCGTTGGTTTGCGTGTGCCGTGGCCGTTTAGTAGCGGTAGTACTCGGGCTTGAATGGGCCGTTGGCGTTGATGCCCAGGTAATCAGCCTGCTTCTGAGTCAACTTCGTGAGCTTCACGCCAAGTTGTTCGAGGTGCAGACGTGCAACCTCTTCGTCGAGTTCCTTGGGCAGGCGGTGCACACCCACCTCGTACTGATCCGGTTGTGTCCACAACGCGATCTGCGCCATGACCTGATTCGTGAAGGAGTTACTCATCACGAACGCGGGGTGGCCGGTCGCGCAGCCGAGATTGACGAGTCGTCCCTCGGCCAGCAGAATCACGCTGCGACCGTTGGTGAAGGTGTAGCGATCGACCTGCGGCTTCACGTTGATTTTCTTGGCCTTGCCTTGCTTGACCTGATCCTCTAGCCATGCGACATCAATCTCGACGTCAAAGTGGCCAATGT
>JBJOLO010000006.1:0-4396 GCA_046045565.1 Planctomycetota bacterium
CGACCGAAAGGTCGACTTCTCATGCACGATCTTGGCGTAATAGGCAGCATGCGCTGCGTTGGGGACCGCCTCGAACAGTGACGCGATGAACGGAGCGCCACCGATCAAGTCCAAGTCACCCGTCGAACGCAACCGATCGGCAAGTAGGGTAATGTCGATCCGCACATTCGAATCGTGCATCGCCACCATGTGGCTGTACAACTTGCGATGCGCATCGTCGAAGAAGTCGTCGGGCCGGATCGTCAAAGCGATATCGTCGATCACTTCGGGCATCAGCAGAATGCTGCCCAGGACCCCCCGCTCCGCATCGGCGTCGTAGGGCAGCTGCTTGCCGGCGAACGACGCAACATCCGTCCCGACCGCTTCGCTCCCGGAGTCGCCTCGATAGCGGCGCGGTGAGTCGGTTCGGCGGATGTTCGACATGCCTGATTCCTTCCTGGTTCAGCTATTGGTAGAGACCACGAAAGCGGATGAGCGGTTCGCAAAAAAAGCCCGCGTAGTTCTAACTATGCGGGCTCTTGTGCTCGATGCGGGGGATCGCATCCCTACAGCGATGCGACGTCAAGCGTCACACAACGATGTGCTACTTCTTGCGACCCTTGCCCTTTTCCGTGCCTTCGGCAGCGGCCTCGCCGCCAGTCGCTTCCTTGCCAGAGGGTTCTTTTGTCTCTTCGCCGGTCGCGGACGGAACCACCCAGACCTTCAGTTCCGATTCGATCTCGGCATGCAGATGAATCTTCACGTAGTAGAGCCCCAATTCCTTCAGCGGTCCTTCGAGACGCACTTGGTCCGGCGTGATGTTGAAACCGGCTTGCTTCATCGCGGCCACGATGTCCGGAGCACCGACACTACCATACAAGTGCCCTTCGTCGTTCGCATTCGCCTCGATATTGATGCTCTGCTTGGCGATCGCATCCGCCAACGATCGGAGGCTCGACAGCCGCTGCTTCTCAATTTCCAGCAACCGGGCCCGGTGCTTTTCCACCATCCGCTTGTGATGGTCCGTGGCCAACGTCGCCAAGCCCTGCGGCAGAAGGTAGTTGCGAGCGTAGCCTGAACGAACCTCGACCACATCGCCCTGCTTGCCGAGATGGTCTACGGTTTGAATCAGGAGTAACTGAACGCCCTTCGCCTTTCCACGCGGCAAAGGACGGTACGGGCGAAGCTTTCGGGAACTGCTGTTCGACATGGCAACTCTCGTCTTTCTCTCAACTACCTGAAATCTCGACTACCTGAAATCACACTGAATTCGATGAACGCGTCTTGATTCAACTGGCTTTAATTCAACTGGCTTTGGTTCAACTGGCTTTGGTTCAACTGGCTTTGGTTCAACTGCTTGTGATGGCTCGCTCCGCCCCGATTTTTTCCGATCCTCTTGGAATCGTCCCGGGCACGGAAACTCACTAAAACGGGATGTCCTCTTCGGTATTCGTATCGGACGCAATCGCGGATTCCGCTGTGCGAACCGGTCCCGCGCTCCGCGATGCCTCCGACTCGTCGTAGTGCGGACCGCCGGTCACACCACCGCCCGATTGCCGGGCCTCCGAGCCTGTTCGTTGATCGCTTCGGCCACGGCCTGCCGCGCCCGAGCTACCTGACGAGCCTGAGCTACCTGAAGAGCCCGATCCACCACCTCGAGGAGCTCCCAACATTTGCATCGTCTCGCCGACAACACGGAGCTTCGAGTGTTTATGACCGTCTTTCTCCCAGGTATCCAGTCTCAATCGACCTTCGATCAAAACCGACGACCCCTTGCCCAGGTACTCGCTCGCGACTTCCGCTGTCCGCCCCCACAACGTCACATCGACAAAGACCGTGTCCTCAACCCACTCACCCGCCTGATTCTTCTTGCGGCTGTTCACTGCCAGCCCCAGATCGGTCACTGCGGTACCGTTCTGCAAAAAGCGGAGTTCCACATCACGCGTCAGATTTCCCGCCAAGATCACTTTGTTAAAACTGGCCATGGCACCCTCCCTAGGAATGTGTGAACATTTGTTCCCTATACTCTACGCATCCCAGCCCGGCCGATCAAGTGCTGGCGGTTCCACCCGTCGTGGTGGTCACACGCGTTGCTACCTGTGCTGTTCAATCCTCGCTTATCCCGCGACTCGTCGCCAAGTCGGCCCGCACGGTTCGCGACGGTCGGAACGGTTTGCTCCCGACGCTCCCGTCTGCGGCCGCCCGGTTATTCCTCGACCGCTTCTTCCGTTTCGACGCCGGTAACAGCCTCCGCGGCCACCGCTTCCAGTTCGGGGCGGGGCTTGCGAACGTTGCCGCCTTGCGCGTTTTGCACCAGCACGTTCACCAAGCGAGGTTCGACCTTCAGAGCCAGTTGTCGGAGGATGTTCTCGTTCAATTGGCACTGCCGTGAGAAGTTGCTCAGGTTCGTGCTTTCCATGCGGAAGATGGTCAGCCAATAGGTTCCCTTGCGGTGCCCGTTGATCGGGTAGGCAAGCTTCTGTTCGAACCAAAGTCGGCTGGCCAAAATCTCGCCGCCACATTTCTCGATTAACTGTCCCACCCCGGCAGATACTCCGCCCGGGTCACGTGCGTACCGGTTCGAATCGAGCAAGAACAGGCACTCATATACGACGTTTGCCAAGACTACGACTCCCGCTTTGTAAAACGTTCACCAATCTGTTCGCTACGAAAGATTCTGTTTACGACTCGTTGCGATTTCGTTTCCTCACGCAACCGCTTTTCCAAACTGATTCTTCAGATGCTACTTTTCTGAACCGGACTCATCTGCGTTCCAGCGATTCATGCAGACGTCAATTCCCGCCCGAACCCATTCCACTGCGGCGTCACCTGCCCGTTGAACCATCTTATCGACCGCGTTCTTTTCGTCACTCCGAAAGCGACTCAACACAAAGTCCGCCGGATCAGCCTGTTCATGGGGGGCACCGATTCCAATGCGAAGTCTCGAGACCGTTTGGGTGCCGAGCCGCTTCATCACGTCTGCCAGTCCCTTTTGTCCTCCCGACGATCCTTTGCCACGAAACCGCAGTTTACCCAGGGGCAAGCTGAAGTCATCGCATACGATTAAAATGTCTTGGTCCGCGATCTTGAAAAAGTCCCGAGCGGGTTGCACCGCCGCGCCGCTTAAATTCATAAACGTTTGCGGCCAAATGAGCAACACTCGCTGGCCGTTAACGTTGATTTCGAGTTGCTCCGCTTCAAACTTCGTTCGTCGTGCTCCGCCCGGCGGAGCAAACTGTTTTTCAAGCCAATCCAGCACCACGAAGCCGATGTTGTGTCGGGTGTCGTGATATTTCCTACCCGGATTGCCCAGGCCGACGATCATCTTCATCGGGCCGTCAGCTCTATCTGCTTGTCTACCTGTTTCTCTACACGACTCGTGCCCGGGCAGCACCTTCTCACCCGGGCATCAAAACAAAATCGAGAGCCATTACTCCTCTTCGGAGCCTTCGCCTTCCTCTTCCTTCTTGCGACCAATGACCTCGGGTTCGCCCGGCTCGGCCGTTGCAGCCGTCTCGTCTTCGGACTTCGGACGGACGCAATGCACCACGATTTCATCGGCGTCGGTCAGCAGCGAGGCTCCTTCCGGCAGCGGGACTTGGCCGGCAGTCAATTCGCCGTCCAAATGCAGCGTCGAAACGTTGATCTCGAGCTTGTCCGGAATCCGCAACACGGGGCAACGAATTCGCAGTTCGTGCTTGATGTGCTCGACCAAACCGCCCTCTCGCGAACCCGGAGCGGTGCCACGCAATTCCAGCGGCAGCACCAAGTCGACCGACTCATCCGCGGAAACGCGAGTGAAATCGAGGTGCAGCACATGGGTGCCGAATGCATCCCATTGAACATTTCGCACCAATACGGTTTCGGTGACGTCGCCGGTCAAGTCGACCAAGCGACTTCCATGGCGCACGGCAGCGATCACCTGTTCATTGGGTACGGTCAGATTGACGTTCGCTTCGCCGTGCCCGTACAAGATCGCCGGGATGTGACCCGTTTGCCGCAACCGTCGCGAGCGTTGGCTGCCCAACTCCTTACGCAACGCAACCTTCAGTGTTTCCCTCATCCGAAACTCCCGTTCGCAATTGTTCCCGAAACGCTATTGTTCCCGTTTTAATCCCGAATCGATTTCGTCCCAAATCGATGAATTCGCAAATCCATACCTGCGTGTATTTCCGTCCGCATTTCCTTCAGCATGATCCCGTACCCTGCAGCCCATCCACAGCGCAATAGTCGAATTGGATCACGCGTAAAGTTGCGACGTTGCGAAAGCCACGAAATCGAAAACGACCGCACTCGCCCCGTCCGTCGACGGAAGAGGCAGCCGATCTAGCCGCAGCTTTCAGCCAAGTCGAAACGGAGTATTGTGCCAGAAAGCGTCGTAATTTCAAGGCCGATCAGGGATTTCTCGCCAGGCGGG
>JBJOLO010000060.1:0-8297 GCA_046045565.1 Planctomycetota bacterium
CGTCCAGCAGCAGGAAAAGAGCCCGCGATAATGCGCAGGAAACTGCCGATGCCGGTACACGACCAGCCCCGTCGGGGAACCGCGTCCGAATTCCGCAACGCGCGGTGCCGCGTCAAAGAAGTACGCCGGCCGATTCCAACTGTGCTGCCAACCGCGCTGCACCCAGCCGTGATGCAGGCCGACCCCGACTTCAAACAAACGCGTCGGCGAATACCACGGCAGATACTGATCTCGCTCGCCATCGGAATCGACGGTCCACAAGCGACCATAGGCGTCGAAACCGAGATCGTAACTGTTTCGAAAGCCGTGCGCGACGACTTCCATCTCTTTCCCGTCCGCCGTGAAGCGCAAGATCGCACCACACTGCGGCTGTGTCACCGGCGATCGACGAGAGATAATTTGATCGGCATTCAGGCCTGTCTCATTGCCAACTACGACATAGATCGATCCATCGGGGCCCTGCACGATTCCGTGCGCTCCGTGCTCCGCACTTGCCAGCTTCGCCCAGACTTCGGGCTCACCGTCCGCGACTCCATCACCATCCGTGTCGCTCAGTCGCAACAATGCATTGTCGCCCGCACAAAGCAGGTCGGAACCGACAAAGCATAGGCCTTGCGCGCCGCTTTTCGGCACCGACGAAAATAACGATGCGCGGTCTGCCCGACCGTCGCCGTCATCATCATGCAGAACCTTGATGTAATTGCGACCGGACACCACCACTCGACCGCGGGCGTCGATCGTCATCGCATAGATGTCGTGGGCCAATGCATCGTCGGCATACCACGAAACGCGAAAGCCGTCGGGAACGCGTACGCCAAGGTCTTCGCTCGGCTTCGACTCGTTGCCCGACGCAGGAAACACGATGCCGCCAAGAATCAGCAGCGACGTGGCGAGAACTCGAAGCGACCGCGAAAATCCCACGGCAGAGGCATCCTTGATGTCGCTGGCAGCGGCGCGGATCAACCGCCTTCCGGCTTGTCCGCCAACGTCTTACGGAACTCATTCCACTTGTCGAACGCGACTTTCCTTTTGTCTTCGTTTTCGAATCCAATCGTGTGCGGCGCAAACAGATTGGAGGGATCAGGCTGAGCCCGTTCAAAACCGAAATTCCGCAGGTCTTGTTTGTGCAGGTAGAGAATTCCGACCAGAGCCGAATCGCGGACCTGCGTGCTGTATGTCACGTTGTTATTTTGCCACGAAGAGCAGACGGCCTGATCATTGAGCAGCGGCTCCAGCAGTTTGGCCTGCGATTTTTCACCTAGCTTGGCCAGAGCCATAATAGCGTAGTGTCGCATCCACGGTTGGTTCGTGGCCCGCTTGATCAAGCGTTCGGCGGGAACCAAGCCTTCCTTGAAGTTGTACTGCATCGACACGAACAGCATCTGATAGGCCTGCGCGTCATCGACCTCCCGCTTGATCCAACGCCCCATCATCGATCGCAACAGTTCACGATGCGTGCCTGCCGTCACCGACGCTCGAAAAGCGGGAAACTGCGAGAAGCTGTAGACCAACCGTCCGGCGTTCATGTTGTATTGCAAGCGATCATCGGCCGCCAACATCAACACCGTGGCGGCACTACCAATCGGCATATCCTGCGGGAAAAGTTGCAGATGCTGCTCCAGCGCACGAACTCGATCCGACAACACTTCCTGAATCGACTTTCCGCCTTTCTCGCAGGCGGACAGCAATTCCGGCTCGGACTGGTACATGTCGACGAACAGCGATCGCGTCTCGGGCGTGTTGCCGAGTTTCGCTTGAACATACTTCCAACCAGAGAGACCGTAATCCTTTTGCGGGTCGTGGTCGCTGAGGAACGCCTCGAGCCGATTGCTCATTTCATTTTCCCGCACGACGCTGAGAATGCGTTCGCAACGGAAACGGATCTCGCGATCGGAATGCCGGCTACCTCGTTCCAGAGCAGGCAACGCTACGGCGCCAGCCCGCAGCAATTTCTCCGCCGCGTGCTCGCGAATCGAATACTGCTGATGCCCGAGCCGCATCACCCATTGCTCGACACCCTGCGAACCAGGATTCTGCCCGGCAGGTGCGGGAGCTGTCGCCTCTTGCGCGTCCCCTTCTTTTCCACCGGCCTCTTGAGCATGTACGTAATGCCCGATGTGATCCGCGGGCGCGAGGAGCAACCCAAGCACTGGAATCAGCCAGGGGAGCAGCCAGCGATTTCGACAGATCCAATGGGCGGGAGGAAACATGGTGGCGCGAAAGTCAGTTCGACAGTAACAATCCGGGACACGACGCACTCCGGCAAACGCCGGACAGGTCCAACGCCGCAACGCAAAGTGCACCCAACTTGCCCATGATACGCTAAGTGAATAGTCGTCGTAAAGCAATTGCCGGCCCGCTTTGGGTACCGTTCGCTTTCGGGGACGGGCCTTCCGGACGATCGGTTCGCTATCTAGAATACGGTCGTCAGGGTTTTGTGGCCGCTTGCAGCCTTACTGCTAAAGTGCCAAGGATGTGTCAGCAGTCTATAGCGCCGTAAAATCCGCCGCCCATGCGGCTCGGGGTTTTGCGGCTTTTTTTGTTTTTGGAGTGCGAGCATGAATACGCCTCGTCAGTTGGAGAATTTGCCGCCGGCCCGTCCGGTCGGTGCCTCGACCCTCTGCGTCCACGCCGGAGAGGATCGGCATAAGCTTGGCGACTCGATCACCGATCCGATTGTCTGCGCGGCCACGTACACTTTCCCGGACACGCAGGCCATCATCGACTTCATCGAACAAAAGCAACCTCGTGAAGAATACGGACGATACGGCAATCCGGGCGAAAAGGTGGTCGAGCGAAAACTGGCTGCACTCGAGGGCGGCGAAATGGCGCTGTTGTACGCCAGCGGCATGGCGGCCATCGTCGGACTGCTCATGACCAAGCTGAATTCCGGTGATGAGGTCGTGTTCTTCGACGAGTGCTACCATCGAAGTCGGGAATTCTGCACGAAACACATGGCAAGGTTCGGTGTCGTGACGCGACAAGTCAAGGCGTGCGACTACGGCGCCATGGAAGCAGCCATCAACGACCGCACGAAACTCCTGATCAGCGAGAGTCCTACGAACCCTCATTTGAGCATCGTCGACCTGGAACAATTCGCGGCGTTGGGAAAGAAACACAACGTCGAGACGCTCATCGACGCCACACTGGCAACCCCTTACAACCTGCGTCCGCTCGAGGCAGGAGTCGACTACGTGTTGCACTCTGCCACGAAGTATCTCGCCGGCCACAACGACTTACTGGCGGGCGTGATCATCGGATCGAACGAGAAACTCGAACCGGTTCGCAAACTGCGGGGCATTATGGGTGCGATCAATTCGCCGCACAACATTTTTCTACTCGAACGTGGCCTGAAGACGTTTGAACTGCGCATGCGGCGACAAAATGAGAATGGCCAAGCGGTGGCCGAGTTCCTGGCGTCACATCCGCGGGTGGAGCGTGTTTACTATCCGGGGCTGCCCAGTCATCCCTACTACGAAGTTGCCAAAAAGACCATGCGAGGCTTCGGGGGACTGATCACGTTCTTGATCAAGGACAGCGACTGGCAGGCGGCGGCTCGCGTCGTTGATCGCGTGCGGATCCCGCGGATCGGGCCGAGTCTCGGTGGCGTGGAATCGCTCATCGAACAACCGCTGGTCATGAGCTATTACGAATGCAGTCCGGAGGATCGGCAGCGATTCGGCATTTACGACAACATGATTCGACTGTCGTGCGGTATCGAGAATTCCGAGGACTTGATCGCGGACCTGAAACAGGCGTTGGAATCATGAGCGACTCTCAGCATGGCAAGGGTGCGTCGGGCCACGGATTTCGCACGCGTTCGATTCACATCGGCAGCCCGCGGGATCCTCAGACCGGAGCGGTCGTGCCGCCGATTTCGGTCGCTTCGACCTTTGTGCAACCCGGAGCCGGAGTGTGGGGCGAGTACGACTATGCGCGGAGCGGTAACCCGACCCGCAAGAATCTGGAACGCGTGCTCGCGTCGCTCGAAGGCGGTTGCGGAGGTTTGGCGTTCGCGTCGGGGATGGCGGCCACCCACACCGCGACGATGTTGCTGTCGACGGGCGACCACATTCTGGCCGGCAGCGACATCTACGGCGGCACCTACCGCTTACTGCACAAGATCTGCAATCGCTCGGGTATCGAGGTGACGCTTGCCGACTCCACCGACCTCCAAGCGATGGCAGCCGCAATCCGCCCCTCGACGAAGCTGGTCTGGATTGAATCGCCCGGCAATCCACGGCTCTCGATTACCGATATCGCGGCCTGCGCCGAACTGGCGCATCGCCACGGCGCACTGCTTGCCGTGGACAATACCTTCGCCACCCCCGTGCTGACTCGACCGCTCGAGCGTGGCGCCGACATCGTCATGCACTCGAGCACCAAATACCTCGGTGGCCACAGCGATGTGGTCGGCGGTGCGCTTGTCGTCGCCAATCAGGAACTGTACGACCGGTTGTACTTTATTCAGAATGCGACCGGCAACATTCAAGGGCCGTTTGATTCGTACTTGATCACGAGGGGGATCAAGACGCTGAGCGTGCGT
Source organism: Planctomycetota bacterium (assembly GCA_046045565.1). Classification (GTDB taxonomy): domain Bacteria; phylum Planctomycetota; class Planctomycetia; order Pirellulales; family Pirellulaceae; genus VGZA01. The sequence continues at coordinate 4,547 of JBJOLO010000060.1, forward strand.
GTTCGGGAGCAATCGGCCACCGCCATGCGACTGGCGGAATTCCTATCTGCGCACCCGCGAGTCAAACGGGTGCTCTATCCGGGCCTTGTCGGGCATCCAGGCCACGAACTGGCACAACAACAGATGGACGGTGCATTCGGGGCGATGCTGACTTTCGAAGTCGATGGCGACTTCGCGGCCACCAAGCGTGTCGCCGAATCCACGCGACTGTTTCAATTAGCAGTCAGCCTCGGTGCCGTCGAGTCGCTGATCGAGCAGCCAGCATCGATGTCGCATGCCAGTTATGATTCGCGGGCACGCGCAGCGCACGGCATCACCGACGGTCTGATTCGATTGTCGGTGGGCCTGGAAGATTTTGAGGACCTGCGATCTGACTTGGACGAAGTACTCCGCGGCGTATAGCCCGTCGTCGCCGTCCTGCATAGGACTCGCAGCAAGGTCCGCGAAATCGGCTCACCGGCGCAGACGACGACGCGCGAGCAGGTTTCGCGTCGGCATCCCAATTTGCACCGGCACGGATCCATTCAGCGACGATTGCAATCTCGTGTTTATCGAGGGCTCTTCCGTCGTTGAGCGGCGGCATCGAGCCTTGCTCGATGCGTTGCAGTAAGAAGCTCTGGTCCGGCTGACCCGGCACCATCACGGGTCCGCCGTCGCCACCGCGTAGCCAACCGGCATGATTCGACAGGTCCAAGCCGCCCTTCGCCTCAGGGCTATCGTGACAACGAAGGCAGTGCTGCTCGATCAAGGCCATCATCGCTCGGAATGGCGACGCGGGTTCGGCGGCCTTGGCGACCGCCGAACCCAACGCCATACCCAACATCGAGAACAAGCAGGCGATTTGGTGGACGCTTCGCTTGATGGAAGCGTCTTGATTTGCAGAGCACCGTCCGATCATTTGGCGGCGACGTAGCAGCACAGGGATCGGAAAGGCATGGAGTGTCGTCCGTTTTCCGGCAGGGCAGGTCCGTCGTGATCCGGAAAGACGTCGTTCGGAGCGTCCTCACCGGTATCGACGAACAGCCGCCACTCGATTCCCTTGGCGACCGGCGGCACGATGAATTCGCGCGACTCCAGTGTGGCATTGACCATCAGGAGCACATCGCGCCCCTGCTGCTGCGGATCTTGCGAAATATCGGGAGCCTTCAGCAGGCAGATCAGGGTCGAGTCGGCCGATCCCCAATCGACAGCCGTGCCGAGCGCGCTGTACCAACTCACATCGGGCAACATTCCCTCCGCGGACGGTCGACCGGTCAAGTAATTGGTGCGACGAACCGTCGGCTGCGTCCGGCGGAAGTGGATCAACGCTTTGACGAATCGTAACAGTTCCGGATTCTTTTCGACGAGTTTCCAGTCGAACCATGAGATCGAGTTGTCCTGGCAGTAGGCGTTATTGTTGCCTCGCTGTGTGCGACGGCATTCATCGCCGAACACCAGCATCGGCACGCCCTGGCTGAGCATCAGCGTTGCCAACATATTCTTGATCTGGCGACGACGCAGCTGATCAATCACCGAGCGGCGGGTAGGTCCCTCGACACCGTAGTTCTCACTGTAGTTGTTGTTATCGCCATCGCGATTCCCCTCGCCGTTCGCCTCATTGTGCTTATCTCGATAGCTGACGAGATCGTTGAGGGTAAATCCATCGTGCGAGGTAATGAAGTTGATGCTGCAATGCGGCGGACGACCGGCGTGTTCATACAAGTCGCTGGAGCCTGCGAGCCGGGTCGTGAAGGCACCGAGCATCCCGCCGTCGCCTCGCCAGAAGCGTCGCACATCATCACGGAACCTGCCGTTCCACTCCGCCCAGCGTCGATCGCCGAACGATCCGACCTGGTAGGCGCCGGCGGCGTCCCACGCTTCAGCGATAATTTTGGTATCGGCCAGCAGCGGATCTTCCGCGATCGCTTCGAGCAGCGGCGGGTTCGGCACCAGATTGCCGTTCCGATCGCGACTCAAAATCGATGCCAGATCGAAGCGGAAACCATCGACGTGATAGTTGTGCACCCAGTGTCGCAAGCAATGAAAAATCATCTCGCGAACGATCGGGTGGTTGCCGTTGACCGTGTTACCGCAACCGCTGTAGTTCTTATAACGGCTGCCGCCATTATCGAGCATGTAGTAGACGTGGTTTTCAAGTCCTTTGAAGCTGAGCGTCGGGCCGAGCTCGTTGCCTTCGCAAGTGTGATTGAACACCACGTCGAGAATGACCTCGATGCCCGCGGCGTGCAGCGCCTTCACCATCTGCTTAAACTCGTTCACTACCGCACCGGGCTGTTTGCTGAACGAATAGCCGCTATGCGGCGCGAAGAAGGCGAGCGGATCGTAGCCCCAATAGTTGCCTCGCTCGAGTTTCTCACCGTAGAAACCGGTGCTGGGAAACTCATGAACCGGCATGAGCTCGACCGCCGTCACGCCAAGCGACTTGAGGTAGGGAATTTTCTCGATGACGCCCAGATAGGTTCCCGGGTGGTCCACACCACTCGTTTCGCTACGGCTGAATCCTCGCACGTGCATTTCATAAATGATCGACTCCGAGAGATCACGGCGCACGTGGCGGTCGCCCTCCCAGTCGAACAGGTCGTCGATGACCACACACTTTGGCGGACGGATGATTCCATCCGCGGAATTTTGAAACGTGCCGACCAATGCTTTCGCATAGGGATCGACCAGTCGGGCTCGACCGTCAAACCACATTCCACGCTCGGGATCGCGGGGACCGTCAGCCTGAAAGTGATAAAGCTGCCCGGCCTTCAAGTCGGGAATGAAGATGCTCCAGATATCGCCCCAGCGATCGGTCTTGGGATCAAAGTGAACCACCTCAGAAGGTTCGGTATCATCCACGTTCTCGTACATTAACAACCGCATCGCGGTCGCCGATCGACTGAAGACGACGAACTGCACGCCGTTTTCGTGGAGGATCGCACCGTAGGGTAGTACGTGAGTGAATTGCATATGGGGGTGGGTACGACGCATGAGCATATCAAAAACCTTCTCCGACACAGGGAAGAATCATGGTGACGGGAAACCATAACCCCTGTTTTTTCGTGAAGGCGCATATGCGGGCGAAAACGCACGCATTTTTTTCGAGTTGTCTGCGCACGGCAACAACTAGGGAAAATCTATCTCGGCGGTAAGCCCTGCGGGTAGCGCGAGGCGGTACCAAGGCGACAATTCTAGGCCCCAACCAGTCTTCGCCAGCCGACTAACCGTCAGGACTGGCGCTACCGCCCGCAAAACCGACCGCTTTTCCCCGCCCCACGACCGAGACCACCCGCCGACGTCCGGATGCGACTTTGCTTGCGACTGCGATAGTGTCTTCGTTGCGGGTCAAGAAAACCTTGCTCGATTCCATTCGGCACTTCATGAACTGCAAGCAGAGTGCATCGCATTACCACCGCTGGATTGGTCTTATTTCGAGCGTGGGCACGCACTTCACTTCGGTTGCAAACACCCCGAGGCACTCGGCATCCGATGCGACTTCATGACCAACATGCGCGGCTGGGGTGAATTCGATGCACTTCGAAACGAACGCACGACGATTGAAAACACCCAGAGGTTCGTCTATTTACTGCTTGGAATCGAAGATCGGGGGCGAGCAAAAAAGCGCACCGTGACCAAGACTGGCTGATAATACGTCGACTTATGGCGTGCGCTACCGGCGGAATCGCTTCGCAACTGTGTCGAACGGCTTGGCGAATTCTTGATTCGATACCACGCGACTATTTGCGGAATTTTTCGTGGCACGCGTCGC
>JBJOLO010000078.1:0-3100 GCA_046045565.1 Planctomycetota bacterium
CGCTTTCCGGGCAAGAGAACGCGAACGCCACAAGTTCGCAAGAGAAACCCAATACCCCCGGCAGGATTCGAACCTGCGACCCCCGGTTTAGGAAACCGGTGCTCTATCCCCTGAGCTACGGGGGCGTAGCCGTGAGTCTACCCGAAATCGGCCTCGTAGAACTCGGGCCGTCATTCTAACGGCAGCCACCGTTCATCGCCATGCTCGCTTCGCCGATGGTACTGCACATAGTCAAACACACCCTCCTGATTGTTGAGATTCTGGATTCGTACAATCGGCGTACCGCTTTCTTTCCACTGATGCGGTTTGAAGCCGAATCCGTTGACTAGATTCAACTCTGTGCCAATCATAGAGAACGTCCAGGGAGATTCGTTTCTGTCACCCCTAGCCCAACTCCTTCAAAGAGGCGTTGAGTTGGGCCGCTTCCCGATCCCGCTCGGGGAGTTTTTCCAGCCGCTTGACGTTGCCGGTCCACCACGCATCGAGGGACTTGTGGAACTCGGCGTGTTTGGCCTGGAGGCCGGGTGCTGATTCGACCAAGGTCTTGATGTTTTCTTTTGAGCCGACGCCCGGAGCGAAGTCTACGTACTGCCCCTCACCCCCGGCCCCTCTCCCCGAAGCGGGGCGAGGGGAGGAAAAGGATTTTGGACGAAACCATTGCTCTCGCACGCCAGCGTAGTTGTCGAAGTACGAAGTCAGCAGGGCGATTTCGCTGACCGGGATGCCGCCGTGCAAGTGTGCCCGAACGTCGTGCGGCTCAGGCGGCGGTGAGTTATCGACGTAGCGACGGATGTTGAGATTGAATTCCTCCCGCTCCAGTTCTGCGATGGGAACGTCACGGGAGTATTGCGGCACGCTGAGCGGTTGGTGATAGACGTGGGTGATCGTCTCGATGTCTTCGGGGCGCAGCGAGTTCTGGTTGTTGCCTTCCTTGTATTCCCGGTCGGCGTTGATGAACAAAGCGCTCTTGCGTTTGACCGAATCGTTTTTGTTGATGACCAACACGTAGGCCGGGATGCCCGTGCCGTAGAACAGACCGGCAGGTAGGCCGATGACTGCTTCGAGGATACCGTCTTGGATGAACTTCTGGCGGCATGCCTTCTCTTCGCCACCCCGGAACAAAACGCCGTGGGGCATGACGACGGCCATGCGTCCATCGCTCTTGAGCGAGGCGACCATGTGCTGGACGAACATAAAGTCGGCATTCGACGGTGTATCGCGCTAGGTGACGCCGAATCACGATCGGCCATGAATCACCACGGTCTTAGTTTCCGTCATTTCCTGGATCGCGTAGGCCGGGCCTTCCTTGCCCATGCCGCTCTCTTTGAGTCCGCCGTACGGCATCAGGTCGGCGCGCCAGCCCGGGCCCCAGTTGATGTGCAGATTGCCGCTATCCACCTGCTCGATGAACTGCAGCGCCGCGTCGATGTCTTGCGTAAAGATACCGGCGCTGAGTCCGTAGCGACTATCGTTGGCGAGTGCCAACGCTTCTTCGATCGAGCCTGCAGCGGTGACGCCGACGGCCGGACCGAACAATTCGTCGCAGCTGATCCGCATGTCGGGCTGCACATCGGCTAGCAGGGTTGCCGATACACAATTGCCTTGCCGCTCGCCGCCACACAACAACTTCGCGCCCCGAGACCGGGCTTCCTCAATCCAGGCCATCACCCGATCGGCATCACTCGAGCGTATCATCGGTCCCATTTTTGTCTCGCTCCGCATCGGATCCCCGGTCACAATCGCGGAGACTTTCGCTCGCAACCGCTCCAGCAGTTCGTCGTACACCGCCGCTTGCGCCAGCAAGCGCTGCGTCGAGATGCAGACCTGCCCTGCGTTCCCGTACCCCGTCGCCACCACCGCGCTGGTAACTTTTTCCAGGTCGGCATCTGCCATCACAATCAATGGACTATTCGAGCCGAGCTCCATCGTGACCCGTTTCAAACCGGCAGCTCGGCAAATCGAGCGGCCCACTTCACTGCTACCGGTAAAACTGATTTTCCGAACACGGGGATCCGCGCATAACGCGTCGCCGATCTGTCGTCCGGACCCGGTCACACACGCGATTGCTTCGGGAGGCAGGCCGGCCTCGAGCAGGATCTCGACCAGTTTGAGCGCGGAGAGCGGCGTGTCGCTGGCCGGTTTGACGATCACGGCGTTTCCGGCGGCAAGTGCGGGGCCAACTTTGTGGCAGACCAGATTCATCGGAAAGTTGAACGGCGTGATCGCCACGACAACGCCGCACGGGACTCGCAACGTAAAACCGAGCTTCCCCGTGCTTCCCGGCGCGGCGTCCAGCGGCAACACTTCGCCGCGAATGCGCCGGGCCTCCTCCGCCGACAGATACATCGTCTCCGTCGCGCGCGACGCTTCGAATATGCCCTCGGCGAGCGTCTTTCCCTCTTCTGAACTGATCAACCGCCCCAGTTCCTGCTGACGCGCCTGCATCGCATCCGCGGCGCGCCGCAAGATTGCCGCACGATCATAGGCTGCCATCCTCCGCATCGCCGCAGCGCCCCGCACCGCGCCCGCTATCGCCCGCTCGAGATCGCTGCCACTGGCAACCGGCACGCGATCGATCTCGCGACTATCGAAAGGATTCAACACCGGCATCGACGTCTCACCGTCGACCCACTGTCCACCTACATACATCTTCATCGCTGCCAACCCCTTCGAATCGTTGCTCGTAAACAACGACGTCCCCGCACAGTTTCACTACGATTGAACCGTCACGTAACAGAGACGCGCCGTCACGGCTTCCACCACGCGTCTAAGGTTCGCTGCATCGACTGCACTCGATCTGCTTCGATGTCCGCGAGATTCCTGTTTTCCATGGGATCGTTCTTCAAATCGTAAAGCTCCACATTGTCGTCCGGCTGCTGAACGGGATCCGGCACAATCAGTTTGTGCCACGAATCGATCACCCACCGCCAGCGCAAACTGGCGGCAGGGTTCTGCAAGTCGACCGCATTATGCGTGAATCACGCGCCTTGGATGGTTTGTCGTGCCTGTCGTCGTTCCGCATGCCGCAGGTCGATACCGGGCAACGCGGTAGCCGATTCCAGTCCTGCCGCAGCGAGCACCGTGGGGACCAGATCGATCG
>JBJOLO010000126.1:0-6144 GCA_046045565.1 Planctomycetota bacterium
ACAAGGCTCCCTGCATGGTAGGAGCGCTGGAATGCCAGGTCTGCAGCGTTGTGGGATGCGTGGTCCGTTTGCGGCTTCGATCCGCGTACTTGCCTTGGCTTGCTGCCTTGGCGTAATCGGCTTTGGCTCCCCAGCCTCCGGTTGGGAGGATGCTGAATCGGCATCAGCCGAAAAGATCTTTTCCGGCACCGTGCCAACGTCCGTCGCGGAGCTCCGGGCGATGGAAGATCTGCAACGGCGCATCGTACCGCGGCTCCTGGCCTGCACCGTGAATCTGCGTGTGAACTCGGCGCAGGGCAGCGGAGTGATTATCAGCGAAGACGGATATGTATTGACCGCCGCTCACGTTGCTCAAAAGCCAAACGAGCGGATTCAGGTTATTCTCGCCGATGGCCGGCGTCTGGAAGGCGTGACGTTGGGGCTGGACCGACACAGCGATGCGGGCTTGGCGAAAATCACCACGCCCGGCACCTGGCCTTGTCTGGAAATGGCGATTGCCACGGATATTTCGGAAGGCCAATGGTGTGTGGCCACCGGTCATCCAGGCGGCTTCGAGCGTGATCGCAAACCGGTCGTACGAGTTGGTCGCGTCTTATCAAAACAAAAAGACCTGCTCATCACCGATTGTGCTTTGGTCGGCGGCGATTCCGGAGGTCCCCTGGTCGATGGCCAGGGACGCGTGATCGGAATTCACAGTCGCATTGGTGCTCAGTTGACGGCCAATATGCATGTACCCGTCCATCTGTTCACCGAGAATTGGGATCGCTTGAAGGCCAGCGAAGCCTGGGGCCACTTGCCGGGACAAACGCCGTTTCTGGGAGTCCAGGGCGATCAAGATGGCGACACAGCGAGGATTTCTCGAGTGTACGTCGGCACGCCAGCGGAAAAAGCGGGTTTCAAGGCCGGAGACGTCGTAACCAAGTTCAACGAGAAACCGGTCACAACGTTTGATTCGCTCACGTCCATGATCGCCGAGTGCCAAGTCGGCGATAAAGTGAAGATCGTGGTGGTGCGTGGTGGTGAGACGTTGGAATTTGAAGTGGCATTAGCCCGTCGCGGTCGCTAGCCGCGATGCCGGGGGAGCGTTCAGGTCAACGAGGTTCAGACCAAGCGTGATTGATGCGAGAAGGAGCACGATTCATGACGATCTCGGTGCGTGAGCATAAGACGCGGTGGCGATGGGTAATTGTCGGCACCTTGCTGACGACGCTGATGGCCATGGGGCAGGGCAGTCCTGCCGGAGATGAGAGTCCTTCTCAAAACGAAAGACGCGCTGCGGATTCACGGAACGACAATCGCGGCAACTCGGAGGATGTCCGACAATGGTTCGAGCGAGTCGCTCGATTTCGAACGCCGAATGTCAGGCAACGCGATCATGAAGCGGTGAAAACCGCTTTCCGTGAAGTCGTTTCGAATGCCCGCCAATACACCGTACGCGTGTATGCAGGCGACGATCAGGTCGCTCTGGGGACGGTGGTGGACGCCGACGGGATGATCCTCACGAAAGCCAGCGAATTGACAGGCAAGCTGACCGTGCGGTTAGCCGACGGCCGGCGCTTGCCTGCGACGATCCTGAACCGCCGTGACGAGTTGGATTTGGCGTTGATCCGCGTGGAAGCCACCGGATTGCAGCAGGTCAGTTGGGCGGTCGGCGAGGGTCCGGATGTTGGGAACTGGCTGGCGACGCCCGGCCAGGACGAACTCCCAGCGGCGATCGGAGTGCTGAGCGGCGCTCCGCGACGCATTACCGAGCCCCGCGCTATGCTGGGCGTGATCTTGGATGAGCGCGATCCGCGTGTTGTGCAGGTGATTGAGGGAAGCGGTGCGGAGCGGGCCGGGGTCAAGGCTGACGATTTGATCACGCAGGTGAACGGGAAAGCGATCGATACCATGCAAAATCTGGTGTCGACTCTGGAGCGACATCGAGTGGGCGATAAAGTGGAATTGCTCGTGAAACGGGGCGACCAGGAGTTGACGCTCACTGCCGTCTTGACCGATCGGGCTGCAGGACCCCGAGCCGAGCGCTCCGATATGCAGAACTCACTGGGCGGCAAGCTGAGCGATCGACGCGCTGGCTTTCCGCTCGTGTTGCCCCACGATACCGTGTTGCGTCCCAACGAATGCGGGGGACCGCTTGTGAATCTGGACGGCGTAACGGTCGGAATCAATATCGCGCGAGCAGGTCGCGTGGCCAGTTACGCACTTCCCACGAGCGTGGTCATGCCGGCGGTTGCGGAAATGAAGGCAGCTGTCGAGTCGGAAGTCAAAGCGGTCACAGCGAAGTAAGTCTGCTACTGGCCCGCCCTGCACGTCGGCAGGGCATCAGCTCTCGATTCAAAGCAGTGTCGTGCCACGTCGCTATGGCGTGTTCTTTTCGCTCACGATGAGCTGCATGGGGAGTGATGCCTGATCGCCCTCGACTTTGGCCACCGCGAAGAATAGACGCGTGGTTGCGGGTACCCATGGTTCGCAGGCGAGAAAGATTGTCCGCTCGGTCTGCCCCTCGGGGATCAGGATACCGTTCAAGCCGATATCATCGACGATGACACCGTGGGGAAGATTTTCGATTTCCAATTGCACGCGATCGTTGAAGCCAAACCGTTCGATTCGCAGTTTCGCCGTCGTACGACGTCCGGGCACGATCATCACTTGAGGTGGTTCCGGTGCGGTGAATGCGTCCGGGCCGGGACGCCCCGGTTTGGAAGCCGGGTTTTCGGGGTCAATCTCGAGGTGCACGACAAGCTTAGGCTTTTCCGCCTGCTTGATCATGCCCAATCCGCCGACCTCTTTCGAAATCGATTTGCCAGCGATCTGCGTTGTGGCATGGAAACGAAGCTGACTGCTTTCGAGTTCCGTTGGTGGTGCGGCTCCTGCCAAGGCGTTGATCACGCCTTTGGCTTCATAGAGTCCTTCTTGAATGACGATGGGCGAGGTGACCGCGTAACCTTTCGGCACACCGGTGACATCGACCTGGATCGGCCCCATGAAGTTGTCGATACGATCCGCTCGCACCACGAACGATTTGCCGCTGGCCTGGGGCACGGTCGGATTCTGCGAGCCAACATTCAGGGTAAAGTCCGGCTGGGGGCGACGTACGATCAGTTCGTATGCGAACGACGGGCCTGATTCGCCCCGTACGTCGCTGACCTTGGCGAGGTATTCCCCGTCGGCCGGAGCGACAAAAGTCAATCGCGAATCTTTGCCGAGCTTTCGCTGTGCATCGTCGTCGTTTTCGAAGTGAACGACAAACGTCGGCAGGCCGTTGTCGGGCAATTGCGTTCCAACCGGATATGGCACAACCACGTAGCCGGGTTGGCCCAGCGGGTGAGCGCGAGAGCTGGTTTCGAAGAAGGTCGTGCGGTTGCCGTTTTCGGGGTAAAACTGCGAGTCGGCATCGGGACCGCGACGCTGCTGGTAGTGCTTGATCACCTCGCCGTTGATATAGACATACTCGTTCAAATACATCTCTTCCCAGTTCTTCAATCGAGCTCCGCGCTGATTGGAGTCGATGCCGCGGAATTCAATTTCCGAATCGCGTACCGCTCGAAGCAGGACGCGCGGCACAGGCTTGCCATCGGTGGAAAGGATCTCCAGCTTTGTATCGACCGGCGAATTCTTTCGCCCCGCGTTGGTCTCGAAGATCCATTGTTCACCGGCCTTTGCAGCGAAGCGAAAGAGATCGATGTCCGATTTGCCAGTCGCATCGGCGTGAATGGTTCCCGTTGTCCTTATCGGAAGCGACAGCGGTGTCGCCCGATCAGCCTGATCGTTGGGCTCGACTTCCTCGCGAGTTGCCAGTTGTTCGATCGTCGGTTGGGGCCCGTAGTCGATACACGGCGGCACTTCGGCTTGGGGCACGATTTGCCTGGCGACTTGAATCGGTTCGGTAGGAATGTCGATGCGGCCGAAACTGCCATCCAAGCGGCCGACCAGCACACTGGCTCCCTGCGCATCGATGGCCAGACCCACCGGCCAATCAGACTGGGGTGGAAGCGTCGCGCGGATCCGCATCGTTTCCGCGTCCCAGATCTTGACGAGTCGATCCTCACCGGCGGATGCGAGCGTGCGGCCGTTGGGGGAATACGCGAGGCGTATCACCGGTAATTCGTGTGCAAACTGAGAAATCCGAAGCGGGTTTGTTCCCTCTCGCGCCGTCTCGCTGACCGCCCAAATGCGAATGCGATTGTCGGCACCCGCGGCTGCAACCGTGCGTCCGTCCGGCGAGAATTGAACGCAATACAGTTCCTGCTGCGATTGGTTGAGCGTGTCGAGCCGCTCGCCGGTCTCCACCGACCAGAGCTTTACCGTGCGGTCGCCGCTGGCGGTCGCCATGATTCGGCCTGAGGGATGAAATGCGAGGTCGAAAACCGGACCGTTGTGTCCATCAAGCGTCCGCAGTTCTTTGCCGCTCTCGGTTTCCCACAGCTTAATCTTCTGGTCGTACCCGGCGGTGGCGAGCATTTTTCCGTCGGGACTGAGCCGGGCGGAGTAAAGGCTGTCGCGATGTCCCAAATACGACCGAACCAGTTTGCCGGTGCGGAGGTCCCAGAGTTGCGCCTCGCCAACCAGCCCCGGCTCGCCACCGGCGGCGACGAGTAGATCGCCGGACGCGTCGAACGAAAGGTTGTTGATGTTGCCGCGCTCGGAAGGCAGTTGATGCTGTCGTTCGCCATTGCCCGTGGCGAGCACATCCACCTGGCGGAACATGGCGGTTGCCATACGATTGCCTTGGGGCGTGATCGCGACCGCATAGATCGGCTGACGAAGGTTTCCTCGAACCGCGATTTTCGGCGTGATCAGCCTGGTGGGATCGGGTGTCGCTCCATCCGGGCCTTTCGCACCGCCATCGATCCATGCGACCAGGATTGCAATTTCTTTCTCCGTCGGCGCCTCGTTGTCTTTGGGCGGCATCTTCGGCTCGGCATCGCCGCGTAGGACGCGAATCAAACGACTCACGCCACTTTGGTTCGGGACCAACACGCCGCCATGCTCGCCGCCACGGTTCAATGCATCAAACGATTCCAGGCTCAGTTTGCCCTCGCGGTCCGCGTCGTTGTGACACGCAAGGCAGTACTTCCGAAAAAGCGGAGCCACCTGCGTCGCGTAATCGACGCCGTCACGCTCCTCGGCAGCAACGCCAAACGCTGCGGACGAAGCAACGAAGCATAGCCAAACAAGCAAGGGCAATCTCACTCGGAATCTCCCGAGGCAAAAAGCCTAAATGGATGAGCCTAATGGTTGAAAACGAATTCGCGGCTGCTGATCACACTCCAGAGGAAATCCTCGAGCAAGAGTCGCTTCTCGGTTGGATCCGCTGCCGTCTCGAGCGCCGCTGCAAGTCGCGTTTCCTCCGCCGAAGTGGGTAGCCGACTCAAGGCAGCAAGAAAGGTCTCGCGAACGATCGCCGTTGCGGCTGTCCCGTCCGTGATCCATTTTTGGATGCTGTTGTCGGCAGCCTGCAACTTGCCGTTCACGGTTTCGCCGTTCAGCATGTGCAGCACCTGTGGCATGCTTGGCTCGTCGCTGCGTTCGCAGTCGCAGGTGATCAACCGTTCCGGACGGCCGAATGTCTTCAGGAAGTACGAGTCGATGCTGGCGTCCGCCAGTTGGAGCGCACGCGGTGACTGTGCGATCGGCTTGTTGTCTGGACCTTTGAAAACCGTGGTCGCACCCGTCACAACGCTAATCGCATCTAAAAGCACTTCGGCTTTCAGGCGGCGCGGATAATAGTGCGAGTAAAAGCGTTCGTCCGATTCATTGGAATGATTGGTTTGGCTTGAAGTCTGGTAGGTTGCCGAATTCACGATAGTTCGGATCAGTTCCTTGATGTCGAATCGATGATCGACGAAGTGTTGGGTCGTCGCGTTGAGCAAGGGTTCGTTGCTGGGCGGATTGGTGACGCGCATGTCATCGACTTTTTCGACCAGTCCAACGCCGAAGAAGTTAGCCCAGACGCGGTTGGTTATCGATCGGGCGAAGTACGGATTGTCGGCCGAGGTCAGCCAGTTAGCGAGCACCTGCCGCCGGTCGATGGGGTCGTCCAGGGCAACGGGTTTTCCGTCGAGCGGCCTTGGAGGTTGCGGCTGGCTTTTGCCCGGTTGCAGGAGTTCGCCTCGCGGTTCGACAAACACCACCCGCAGGCCG
>JBJOLO010000141.1:0-5812 GCA_046045565.1 Planctomycetota bacterium
CGTCGGTGGAGCTTTTCGAGTTGAGCGAGTTCGGTGGCAATGTGGGGCGGGTCGCACGTCGCCACGTAGGAAGGCGGGATCGCATCGATCTGGCGCAGCCACCATTCGCGATTTCCGCCACTCGGTATCAGATCCCGGACCTCCTGTTTTTTTGTTTCGGTCAATTGGTCACTCGCAGGCGATCCGGCGAGGTGATTCATGGTGCGGTGGTACAGATTGGTGAGCAGTCGCAGTTTCCAGTCGGTCAGTACTCCGGGCCCGACCGCTTCCAGGTCGGCGCAGGTGAGCACATACAGCATTTTCAGGACTTCGGGCGAGCCCATCTCCACGGCGAACTGGATGACGACTGCGGGGTCGTTGATGTCGCGCCACTGTGCGAGGTGCGACATGATCAGATGTTTGTGGACGAGGAAGGCGACGAGTTCGGTGTCGTGATCGGTGAGGTTGAGCAGTTGTCCGGTCTCCACGGCGACGCGGCGTCCGACGTCGCTGTGATCTTCCGCGCATCCTTTGCCCAGGTCATGCAGCAACAGGGCAAGGTGGAGCAGGTCTTTTCGTTGGATGCCGCGGTAGGCTTCTCCCAAGTCGTCGTCCCGCATGCGAAAGCGGGTGGCCGACTCGATGGCACGAATCGAGTGTTCGTCGACGGTGTATTTGTGATACTAGTTGAACTGCAGCAGGCAGCGCGCATGGGCGACAGCGGGCACGAGTTTTTCCAGCACGCGCAGTTCATGCAGGCGTCGCAGCAGGTCGCCCAGGTGCAGCGGCTGGCTGAGCAGCGACATGAATTTTTCGGCGGCCAGTGAGGTGACTTCGATTGACGGGCACTTCATCATGGCTTCGCGGATGGCCGACCACGTGCGATGTTCGATGCGGCAGTCGGAGAGGTTGGCCAGATCCATCAGCCGCAGGATTTCGGCTGGATTCTGGGCGATGTCATCCAATCTTCGCTTGATTACGCGGATGCCGCGCGGGCCGATGCGGAAATCGCCGTCGATGCGATACGACGCGAGGGGTTCCAGCAAGCCCCAGAGTCCCAGATGGAGGCTGGCGTCGGCGGCAAAGTTGGCAGCCGTGTAGCGAACTTCGCTGGTGTGCCGGAAGTATTCCCGCATGAACTGTTCAACGGGCAGTACGCCGTCGGAGCCCTTGAAGCCGCGGAGCTCGGCGATCCGCACCTGCTCGTGTTTGGCCAGCACGTCGTTGGCTTTGCCGGAGTGGAAATGCAGTTCATTCCGGAGCCGTAGCAGGAACTCCCTGGCAGCCAGCGTCTTCTGATGATCCTCCCGACTCAGCAATCCGGCTCGCACCAGATTGTCGGGGTCAACTTCACCGCAGCGGGCGAACCCCAGCCAGCGAATGAATTGCAGGTCGCGCAGGCCGCCTCGCGATCGCTTGAGGTGTGGTTCGAGCAGGTAGTTGGTTTCTCCATACTGAGCCCGCTCTTCGCGTCGCGCTTTGATGATCTCCGTGATCAAGACGCGAGACCGCTTGCGGGTGCGGCGTTGAAACCGATCCCAGAAACGTTGGTAGAGCGCCTCGTTTCCCGTCAGGAACCGGCACTCGGCCAATGAGGTAAAGATGCTGATGTCTTTCATCGCCATCGCGCAAGCATCGGCCGGCGTGCGACTGCTGAAACCCAGTTCCAGGCCCACGTCGTAAATGCTCTGCGTGAACTTCCGCAAGAGTCCGGTGAGTCGCTGTTCCTGGTTCGGTTCGTGGAGCAGGATCAGATCGACGTCGGAGTAGGGCGCCACATCGCAGCGACCGTAGCCGCCGTAAGCGGCGAGCGCAATCAGATTGCGCAGTTCTCCGGCCTCGCCGGGCGGATCGCCTGAATGCTACGCCAGTGCGTGGTTGAATAGATCCAGGATCAGGCTGTCCAGCAGCGCGGTGAGTGCCGCGCAGAGCTGAATCCCCGGAGTGCCGGACTCATGCTGCCGCTGCAGCTTTTCGCGGCCCGCTGCCAAGCGGCGGCGAGCCTCCAAGATATGTTCCGAGATCCGGGAATTCGTTTGCATACTTTTCGCCGTGGCAATCCAACGATTCCATCAACCGTCGATCGCAGATCGCCGCAGCGCGACTACAGCGCGTCTTCGCCGGTTTCACCCGTGCGGATGCGGACGACGTTGTGCAGATCGCTGACAAAAATCTTGCCGTCGCCAATCTGTCCCGTTTGAGCCGCTCGCAGGATCGTGTCGATCACGCTCTGCAGATTGGCATCCGAGCAGACCACTTCGATTTTCACCTTGGGCACAAAATCGACGGCGTACTCCGTGCCGCGATACATTTCGGTATGACCCTTCTGACGCCCGAACCCGCGAACCTCGGTGATCGTCATACCGTGGATGCCCTGTTCGGTGAGGGCATTCTTGATGTCCTCGAGCTTGAAATGTCGTACGATTGCTTCAACTTTCTTCATCGCGAAAATTCCTCCGTACCGCCGCTAGCCGCTTGTCACTTTCCAGAACCTGATACTGCAAAACCTGATACCGGATACCTGAGTACCTGATATCCCGTTACGAATCACCTTGAACCGCCAGAAACTAATAAAAGATGTAACCTTCCTCGCCGTGTTGACTCAAGTCCAATCCTTGCAGTTCCTCATCGCGGGAAACGCGTAGCCCCATCGTACTGTCGAGGATTTTCAAGAGGAGGAAGGTGGCGAGCAGTGCCAGAATCCAGGTGATTCCCACCGCCACCAGTTGGCCGATGATTAACTCGGTGCCGCCATCGATCAGTCCGAGCGGCTTGCCGCCGGAGACTTCCGGTGCGGCAGCGGCGCGCGTCGCAAACACCCCCGTCAGGACCGCGCCAAGGGTGCCACCGACACCGTGCACGCCGAAGGCGTCGAGCGTATCGTCGTACTTGAAAATCGATTTGAGCTTGGTGCAGGCGAAGAAGCAGGCGCCGCCTGCGAGCAAGCCCATGAGCATCGCCGGGCCGGGATTGACATATCCGGCTGCCGGCGTGATGCAGACGAGCCCCGCGACGGCCCCCGAGCACGCTCCCAGGACGCTCGGCTTGCCTCGCAAAAACCACTCCAGGCCCGCCCAGGCCAACGTGCCGGATGCCGCCGAAAAATGGGTGGTTGCGAACGCGCTGGCCGTGACACCGTCGGAACCAAGCTGGCTGCCGGCGTTGAAGCCGAACCACCCGACCCACAACATGGCGGCGCCCAGCGTCGTGTAGGTCAGGTTGTGAGGTCGCATCGCTTCACTGCCAAATCCCAGTCGTCGACCCATCACCAAGGAGCAAACCAGCGCCGAGACCCCCGAACTGATGTGCACGACGGCTCCGCCGGCAAAGTCGAGCGAACCGCCCGCGATCGCTCGTGGACTGCCGTACGCCAGAATCCCCTGATCCCATACCCAGTGACAAAGGGGGCAATAAACTATGGTCGCCCATAGAATCGAAAACACCACCATCGTGCTGAACTTCATCCGTTCCGCGAACGCGCCGCAAATCAGTGCCGGCGTGATGATAAAGAACATGCCCTGAAACAGCATGTGGCTCAGCCGCGGTATCTGGCCTTCCATCGGCGTCTGCGCCGCTTCGCTCGCTTTGTCCCACACCCGCTCGACGTTCGCCATCAAAAGGTACTCGCCGTTGCCGATCAGCGAGGTGACGACCGATTCGCTCGACTTCGGATCCCCGCCAAACGAGAGCGAATAGCCGTAGAGTCCCCAGATTACGGTCATCAGGCCCATCAGAAAAATGCACTGCATCATCACGCTCAGCACATTTTTCTTGCGGACGAGTCCGGAATAGAACATCGCCAGGCCCGGCGCGGTCATGAAGAGTACCAGCGCGGCGGAGGTCAGCACCCAGGCGTTGTGCGCGGCAACGGCTGCTGACTTCGCGGTTGCATCGACCCGCTCCAAGGTCACGGCCTCTTGCGCGTCGCAGTTGCTCGCTGCCAATACGAGCAAGATCGGGACGGCTGCTGCGAAAGCCATTGGAGAAATGCGAGAAGTCACGGCCTACCCCCTACCCCATGCTTGAGCTTCATCTTTCAAAACGACGAACAAAAACTGCGATGAAAACCACGACGATTCGTGCGATGTTGCGAACGCTGGTTCATCCCGAAATCGCAAAGGTCGCAGACCGCATCGCGACGGCATGGTGACGCGTCACGATAGCCGTTCAATCTCGGGCAGTAAAGACGAAGCAATAGGATCGCGCTCGCACGTCGTGATTTTTGCTACCGCACGCTAAGCGTGTGCCTGCCAGGGCGTGTCATGCCGACCGGCACGATGGTTGGCGAACCGGGCCATGACGAACAATAAGTCGCTCAGGCGGTTCAGGTACTGCAACGGTTCGACTCGCACGGGGTCGGGCGAGGAGTGAATCAGTCGCAGCACCTCCCGTTCGGCTCGTCGGCAGATCGTGCGGGCAACATGCAGGGTCGATGCCATCGAGGTCCCGGCGGGAAGGATGAACTGCCGCAGCGGTTCCAATTCCGATTCCAGCGTGTCGATCGATTGCTCCAGGAATTCGATCTGCTTCGGTCCCATCAACGCGGTGCCGTGGGCGGATGGCTTGGGAGTCGCCAATTCGGCCCCCACTTCGAATAATTCGCTCTGAATCCGCTGCAACAACGGGTCCAGATCGGGAATGTCGCCGAATGACCGGGCCAGTCCCAGCGTGGCGTTCAATTCGTCCACCGTTCCGTATGCCTCAATGCGAGGGTGGTCCTTCTGCACGCGAGGTCCGCCAAACAGGCCCGTTTCACCCAAGTCGCCAGTCCGTGTGTATATCTTCACCGGTCGTCCCTTTTACCGAAATCCGTATAATATCGAGCACCCTAACCTGGAGGACTCGATTGATGACGCGTAGCGCCATACGACTCGTCGCCCTTGTTTCCGTACTGTTCTTCGGCCCGTCTCTGGTCGGAGAACCATGCGCAAGCCTGCCGAACGCGATCCTTCCCACGGCAATCCAGCCCGCTGGAAACCTGATCGTCAGCGTGTTCCGCGGCGGCACCGCGACGATGGCTCAGGAACTTTCGCCTCTGGAGCGTCGCTTCCTGTCGAACGTGCGACAGGTTACGAAAGAGCATACGCGTGCGGGAGAGGGTTATTTCTCGCCCGACGGGACGACGATTATCTACCAGGCGGTTCCCGCGGACTACCCCTTCTACCAAATTTTCACGCAGCGACTCGACGGCGGTGCACCGAAGTTGATCAGCACGGGGCGCGGCCGCACAACGTGCAGCTATTTTCATCCCGACGGCAAACGCATTTTGTTTGCATCGAGTCATACCGATCCGCATCTCGATCAGACGGAGGCCGAAGGCCGCAAACTCGCGGAAGAGGTCAAGCGGTCGGGCAAACGGCCTCGCTACCAGTGGGATTTCGATCCGTACATGGATCTGTTTGAAACCGATCTCGATGGCAAGATTCTGCGCCGCTTGACGAACCAGTACGGCTACGATGCCGAGGGTGCCTATTCCGCCGACGGTCAATGGATCGCCTATTGTCACGATAGCGAGGCCTCCGAAGAGAAACCGCTGACGGCCGAGAAGGCAGCAAATCCTGACATCTACGTGATGAAGTCCGACGGAACCCAGGTGCGCCGGTTGACCTCGGCGCCCGGTTACGATGGCGGCCCGTTCATTTCGCCCGATGGAAAGTGGGTCGTGTTTCGCAGCGATCGTAAAAAGGCTGAATACCTCCAGATCTACGTCATCGGCATCGATGGAAAAAATGAAGTGGCGCTCACCGATACGCAGGGCGTGAATTGGGGACCGTATTGGCACCCGAAGGCCCCGTACCTGCTGTGGTCGGGGGCCGATCATTCCGACCCGAAT
>JBJOLO010000230.1:0-6536 GCA_046045565.1 Planctomycetota bacterium
GGACTCGACAAACCCACTGCTACAGTGGAGAATTTCACCTGAGGTGGTTGTTCTGCCGGCGCTCGTGCTGTTGGCGATCGTCGCTGGATTTCTCCCTGCCATGTCCGCCTACCGCACTGACGTCAGTCGATCCCTGGGGTCCTGAGCGTCGTAATAGACGAAAACCGGTTCTTCTGTCGGGAAAGGTCTTCTGCCATGAAAATTGGCGATCGCAGAGCAAGCGTGTTGTCACGGCGATATCTCGTGGGAATCGTATTGGCCGGACTCCTGGGATCGCTGGTGCCGATCGGCAATAGCGCGGAGGCCCGAGCTTGCCCGTTCTGCCAGGCGGAAGGCAAGACGCTAACCCAGGAAATCAGCGAGATGGATGTGGTGGTGACCGCCCGCCTGGAGATGGCTCCGCCCCCGCTCCCGGCCGATGGGGATCTGCCTGCCGAGGTGCCGAAAGCCAAATTCAAAGTCGTCGACATTATTAAAGGGGCCGACCTGGGGGTGAAGGAGGGGGCGGCCATCGAGGCGATCTATTTTGGCGATCCGACCAAGGGAAAACTGTTCATGATCCGCGCCATGTCCTTGGCGGGTGCCCTGCAGTGGTCGACTCCGTTGGCCCTGAACGAGCGTTCGCGCGAGTTTGTCAAGAAACTGCCGGGCGTGGCCAAATCCGGCCCGGATCGATTGGCCTTTTTCCAGGAATACCTCGAAGACGCCGACGCGATGTTGGCTCGTGACGCCTACGATGAATTCGCCAAAGCTCCGTATTCCGAAGTGATCGCTCTCAAGCCGCGAATGCACCACGACCGGTTGGTTCGCTGGATTTCCGACACGAAGGTCGCCAGCTACCGGCGCCGACTCTATTTCACGATGCTCGGCGTATGCGGCACAAAAGAAGACGTTTCGCTGCTGGAGTCGATGCTGCGATCCGACTCGCGCGAGCAGCGGGCCGGGCTGGATGCGCTCATTGCCTGCTATCTCACGCTGAAGGGCGAACCGGGGGTGCCGTTGATCGAGGAACTCTACCTCGGTAATCCCAAGTGTGAATACCAAGACACCTACTCGGCCATCATGGCGATGCGTTTTCATCTGCAAGATGCATCCTCGTTGCCGAAACCGCGCGTGGTGGAGTCCTTGCGACTGGTGCTCAACAATCCGAATCTGGCTGACTTGGTTATCAAGGATTTGACCGACCAGAAAGATTGGACCAGCATGGAGAAACTGGTGTCGCTCTTCAAGAACTCCGATGACAAAACGAGTTGGGTGCGGGTGCCGGTGATCAATTACCTGCGACGCTGCCCGCTCCCCGAAGCGAAGGTTCACTTGAAAGAGTTGGAAAAGCTCGATCCCGAAGCCGTGAAGCGGGCAAATTCATTTTTCCCTGCTCCCGCCACCGGAACGCCGGATGGAGCCAGTAAGAGTTAGTCGAGGTGGTTGGCCGATCATGGCTGGGCATCGACGCCATGATCGACACCATGATTCACTCTGGGATCGAATCAGGTACAGCAAGTCAATCCAGGTGTAAGTCGGTCCGATCGCAACGGCAGGAATGACACGGTCATGAGCGGCCAAGTTATTGATAGTGTGGATCTCCCGTCGGAAGAAGTTGCTGACTACCGAGCAGTCTCGAGACCGGCGGTTTTTTCCCTGACGCTCGGCATCCTCTCCGTAACCTCGGTGTTGGGGGTGGGAATGCTCCTGATCCCGTTCTTGGGGATCGTATTCGGACTGATCGGTTTGCGGTCGATACGGCGTTATCCAGAAGAGTACTCAGGAAAGGTCGCCGCCTGGATCGGCCTCGTCGCATCCACCATTTTTCTGTTCGGTTCCGCCGGGCTTCACGCCTACGAGTATTCGACTGAAGTTCCGGAGGGATTTGAGCGGGTTGCTTTCTATCAACTGCTTCCCGATCCCGACCGACCGAACGAAGCCGTTCCTTCCGAGGTTTTGAAACTGGACGGCAAGAAAGTATTCATCAAAGGGTACGTTCATCCCAGCGTCAAAGAGATGGGCGCAGTGAAGCAGTTCGTTCTTGTCGGAGACATGAAACAATGCTGCTTCGGCGGACCTCCCAAGGTGATGGAATTCGTTAACGTCGATATCGTCGGAAAAGATCAAGTGCGGTACTCCTGGCGACTGCGAAAATTAGCCGGAATTCTCCGCGTGGATCCAAGCAAAGCGCGAACGAATGGACTCGAAGGTCCCTGCTATTCGCTGGAAGCGGAGTATGTCCGATGAGATCCGATGATCCGGAAAAAAGTTTGCGCCCGTTTTCGCCACGGCGAGCGACATTTCGATCGTTTCTCAAATCCTTGATGCTGGGCTTGCTTCTTCTCTCGCAAGCGTCAACCGGCATAGCGGTTGATGACTCGAAAACAGCGAATCAAAAAGACAAGAATCAAGTGGTCGACATCACGTTCGCCGAAATCAACATGAACATGACGGCAGACATGGTGTTTCGCCCCTTTCTGGTCACCGATCGCGTGCGCGAATTGGAGGGCAAGCGGGTCCGCATCACCGGTAAAATGTTCAATCTGGGAGCCAGTGCGAAGACAGACAACTTTGTGCTGCTGAAGAACAAGGAATGCAAATTCGGTCCAGGAGGCCAAGCCGATCACTTGGTCAATGTGGTGCTTCGCGAGGGCACGAAGATCAAATACCGGGAAGAACCGCTGACCGTGGAGGGAATCTTCAAGTTGAACCCGACCGGCGGTGTGGATGGAAACACGTGGTCTGTGTTCGATCTGATCGAAGCCACGGCTCGCTGAAGGAATTGGGTAGCTGGCGAAGCATTCGCCTAGGCTCGCACGAAAAACCGTCCTAACCGCCGTTGCCGGATCAGGGTGTCCATGCGAAATTAACGGCATGGAATTCCTCCGAATCACACCCTTTCGCGGTCCGAATCCGTACCACTCACGCCCCGTCGTGGAAGTGCTGCTCGACTGTCGAGGCTGGCGTGAGGAGCGTCTGGCGAGGGCACGACAAAACTTGCTGAAGTCGTTGCCATTTTTTTGCGGCGAGCACGCTAAGCCCTCGCGTTTGGCAACAGGAATGCGGTTGGCAAGGACGCAGGACTTCAAGCTGACCGAGTTGCTTCAATCTCGGCCGCACGCGTCGCATATTGCCAATTATTTGCAGCGATTTGCCAGCGCCCTGCAGTTCATGTCGGGCGTCGTCGCTCCCTATGGCAGCGTCAACGAGACCGACGATCCGGATGCCTGGATCGTCGCGGTCGAGTACGAGGAAGAGTCCTTGATTCGAGCGTGTTTGGAGACCGCTCGTGAACTGATCCTGACCTCCGTCGACCGTGATGATTTTCCCTTGGAGGAACGTTTGCGGCATCTGGTCGATCTTGCCGACGACGAACGACTGGGCCCCAGCTCGCGGGCGATCGTGGATGCGGCAGCGGCGAGGGGCATACCGTATCGGCGATTGAATCGTTCGAGCCTGGTGCAGCTGGGCGAAGGCTGTCAGCAGCGGCGGATCTGGACCGCTGAAACGGATGCGACCAGTGCCATCGCGGAGAGCATTGCCAGTGATAAGGACCTCACCAAGCGGTTGCTTTCGGCAGTGGGTGTGCCGGTGCCCCGAGGCCGAGTTGTGCGGGATGCTGCCGATGCCTGGGAAGCGGCATCGGAAATAGGCGTTCCCGTTGTGGTGAAGCCGCAAAACGCGAATCATGCCCGCGGCGTTTCACTTGACCTCACACGTCGCGAGCAGGTGCTTGCGGCCTATGACTATGCGGTACGGATGGGGGATGGTTCGCCCGTCATGGTCGAACAGTATGCGCGCGGTCAGCATCATCGCTTGCTGGTGGTGGGTGATCGATTAGTTGCTGCGGCTTGCGGGGAGAGCGAATACATCGATGGCGACGGCGTGAAGACGATCTTGCAGTTGGTGGAAGAAGAAAACCGCGACCCCCGTCGCGGCATCAATTACACCGACCCGTTGGACTTGATTCAGATCGATGAAGCGGCTGTCCAGACGCTCGCTAAGCAGGGCCTGACTCCCGATTCCATTCCGGAAGCGGGACGCCGAGTGTTGATACAACCTGTTGGTGATTTGACAACCGATTGCACGCACCGCGTCCATCCCGAGGTGGCAGCACGAGCGGTGCTTGCCGCACAAACGATCGGTCTCGATATCGCAGGACTCGACGTGATCGCGCAGGATATTGCTCGTCCATTGGAAGGCCAGCGTGGGATGATCCTGGAGGTCAATGCCGGGCCCTCGTTGTCGATGCACGTTGCACCGCTACACGGAGAACCGCAACCGGTTGGGGCTGCGATTGTGAATTTGATCTACCCGCCGGGGCGGACGGGGCGGATCCCCGTGGTAGTGATCACAGGCGGTGAATGTCGACAGGGAATTGCGGAGCGGTTAGCTGATTTGCTGCAGTCTGATGGTCGTTCTGTAGGGCTTGCGACTTCTCATTTCCGTCGCGTGAACGGTCACGTTGCGGAGAACAGTCCGAAGAATGATCGCGCCAACGTGGAAGCGCTCCTCATGCACAAGTCGGTAGCCGTCGCGGTATGCGAGAGCCGGCCTTACCAGGCAGCGCGCGAAGGGTTGGGGTGTTCTCGTTGCGATGTGGTCGTGATTGCGCCGGATCTCTTCGACCGTCTTCGACCCGGTGACAAGCGATCCGAAGACGCCCGACAAAGCGAGGTCGATCGAAGTGGTATCACGGCGGCCGTGCGAGGGCTCTCGGCATCGGGAATCCTGGTGATGAGCGTGGACGATCCCGACGCGGAAACCTGGGCTGCCATGCATCAAGGACCGATTGTCTGGTTTTCACTATCGGGAAGTGTTGAATCGGTTCCCCGCTGTTCCGACTCCAGCGTGATCTGCGTTGATGGGCAAGTGCGAGGCACCATGGGAGGCAGCACATGGACCTGGCCGCTTCAAGCGCAGGAGGGGCCAGCAATACAAAAGGTCCCGGTGATCGCCGCTGCGATGGCACTCGGCGTCGTACCTCATCGTCGCTGAGCGGACGGAAGGTGGCTTGTCGAAGCGATAACGCGTTGCTGCTCGACCCGGTAAAACCGGCTTCAAAGTAGGAACGCATTGCCGGGAAATCGAGGAGGAATCGTATGCGGTCAATCCTCATCGGCCTTCACATCGCGATGTTGTCTGCGACGCCTGTCTGGTGTGACGATCGGGAGTCGCAGGCGCGTGCGGAGCGACCTCCCGTTGTTGATGTCGAAGGCCAGCCTCTGGGCGCTAATGTAGTCAGACTGCTGCGTGCGCTGGAAATGCATGGTGCCCCACTCGCGATTGCCGTGACGGAAGCACTCCAAGATGCAGCCAAATCGCGCGACGCCGCGAGGTTGCAGCGCGTGCTTGATGAGCATGTTTTGCTGGTGGTCCAGATCAATCCGGAGTCCCGCATCAAGACGGAGAGGGGGCCCGCGATTGCGGAGCTGAAACAGGGGGGCTTCAGCCCCGTAATCATCAAAGTGCTGAATCAGTGTGCCTCAACGGCGAAACTAAAGATGGTCAGTCCGCAAGCTGGAGCCGTCTATGCCGGAGCATCGCGTTTCAGCTTGCAACGGCAACAGCAGTCGTATCTGGATCATGATCAAAACGTAGAGCGTGCGACCGATCGCTTCCTGGCAGCCGAAATTTTCGGTCAATCGCCCATGTCGCCGCGGCTCAGCGGTCTCGAGGTGGAGTACTGCCTTGGACTGCTTTATTCGAGCGAGTCGGGCAAGCGCGAGGCGAGTATCGGCTTTGAAGTGGGGCAGCGCAATACCGAGGTGGGCTCTCGCGGCGAAACCCCGATTCTGTTCGATATTCAACCGGCGGTTCCGGTAAGCATCGACCTGCTCGATGAAAATGGACAGCCGACGATGGCTCACTTTGTGTTTCGACAGCGTGATGAACTGGGTGGCCGGGTCTTTCCGCTGCAGGCGAAGCGCCTTGCACCCGATTTGTTTTTTCAACCGCAAGTGTATCGGCAGCATGGTGAGACGGTCATGTTGCCGCCGGGGGTGTTTGATGTAGAGTACGGGCGAGGAACTGAATACAAGGTGAAGCGATGCGAATTGCGGGTGATCGAAAAGGAACCTGGCCCGACTGTGGTGGCCCGGTTGGAGCGATGGATTGATCCGGAAAAGCACGGGTTCTTCTCGGGCGATCACCATATTCATGCCGCGGGGTGCTCGCACTACACCGTGCCGACCGAGGGAGTTACACCCGAGGACATGTTTCGGCAGGTGAAAGGTGAGGGGCTCAATGTGGGCTGCGTGCTAACCTGGGGACCGTGCTACGATTTTCAGCGGCGTTTTTTTTCCGAGAGGCCTCACGGCCTGAGCGAACCGCGTACGATTCTCAAGTACGATGTCGAAGTGAGCGGCTTTGGCTCGCAAGCTCTGGGGCATGTCTGCCTGCTTAATCTTCGAGACCAGACCTACCCGGGCTCGGAAGGAGCGGCAACCAAGGGGTGGCCGAGCTGGACGACGCCCGTGATGCGATGGGCAAAACAGCAAGGGGCGGTGACCGGGTATGCGCATTCGGCGAGCGGTATGCATATCGATGCCGAT
>JBJOLO010000276.1:0-3729 GCA_046045565.1 Planctomycetota bacterium
TTGAAGGTCGAGCGGCCTGTCATATCGCGCCTGCCGAATGGCGACTGCTCGGCTGGCTCGAACGCGAAGGATTCCCTTACGACCTGTACGGCGAAACGCAATTGCACGAGGGAACGCTGGACCTCACTCGCTACCGCGTGCTGATCATCAGCACGCATCCCGAGTACTGGAGCCGCACCATGTATCAGCGGGTCAAGCACTGGGTCTTCCACGAAGGAGGACGCTTGATCTATCTGGGCGGGAACGGCGTGAATTGCGAAGTAGAACTTCGGGACGACCACAGCATGGTCGTGCACAACGGCAAGATCAACAGCCTCTGGCCGGAAGGAATCGGTGCCGAAAGTCGAATGGGAAAAAGCCTCGAGTCCGAAGCCAACCTGCTGGGTGTCGTGTTTACACCGACAGGAGTCATGACAGGGGCACCGTATCGAGTCATCGATGCGAACCATTGGGTGTTTGCAGGCACCGGACTCCGCACCGGCGACCTGTTCGGCACCCGCAGTCTGCATCGTCGCTGCCCCGGCGGTGCGTCCGGGCACGAGACCGACAAGATCTCCGCCAGTTCCCCGCGCAATACCCACCTGATCGCAAAAGGCCTCAACCCCGACGACGGCGGTGCGGAGATGGTCACGTTCGACACCGAAAGCGGCGGCGCCGTCTTTTCCGTCGGTTCGATCTGCTACCCGAGCTCCCTGCCGATCGATGACGGGGTCTCAAAAATAACCGCCAATGCCATCCGCCGTTTCTTGGAGTGAACTGCGCAACAGCACTCACCTCGAAAAACGGGACACTAATCTTTCAAGACGCCCTCGGGCAACTCCAGTCGCCAGACTTCACTGCTCAGAGGCTGAGCGTGACCGCCGGCGATCCAGATTTGATCTTGAAAGACAAACGCCGAATGTTCGTGACGTTCCTTCCACGCATTCGGCACCTTGAGTTCATGCCAGCGTTTGCCGTCTTTCGAGTACCAGACGTCGCCCCAGTTTTTCGACGGGCCGTTTGACCAGCCGCCGATCACCCACATGCGATCTCGATAAACGACCGACGAAAACCACAACCGCGGCGACCAAGGGGCAGCTTCCGCCTCCTGCTGCCAATTCAATCCGTCGGCGGAAGACCACACGTCGTTTGAAGCGCGGTAATTCGGCACGTAGTTTCCACCTCCGAACACGTAGATGCGGTCATTCAAAACGGCGGCCTGATGATAAGCACGCGGCGACCACGGCGCTTTCGCCGTCACCTGCGTCCACTCTTTCCCATCCGGGGACGACCACACATCGTTTTTCAAACTCGAGTCATCCCCAAAGTAATAATTCTCCGTCCCGCCCAGGATCCACATCTTCTGTTTGAACTCGACCAACCCCGCGGCGATGCGTGGCGACCATCCGGCCGCAGACGTCGCCTGTTCCCACTTCGCCCCGTCGCGGGACCACCAGGCTTCGTTGCTAGCCGAATGGCCCGGCAGGCGACCGTTGTACCATCCTCCCATCATCCACATTCGGTCCGCGAACGTGATCGACATCGGCAGATCACTATGCTTCCACGGCGCCTCCGCAGTCACGCGAGACCATTCCTTTCCATCGCGCGAACTCCACACATCCCGAGGTGGCGCCTGAAAGGAATCGAACCAGCCGCCGAAGATCCACAACTGGTCACGAAACACCAATTCACCTTGCGAATCGCGAGCCTGCCATGCCGCTCGATCGGTAACCCGCACCCACTTCGCAACCGCCGGCTCAGCAGCGCTCACGGCCTTCTCGCCTAAAATCCCCGACACCGCCAGGCATAACAATCCGACGCGCAGCGCGATCGAGAGCTTATCGAGCACCGAATCAAACCGACCGCCCTGCGACGAGCTGGCCGATTGGCGACACACAGGCTGACCATGGCGAGCATGGGAAATAAAACCCTGCGAAGCACGGGAAGCAAAACAAAATAACGGATCAATCATGGTCGCACCTCAGCCATCGCATCCAACAACAGACGAACACTTCTCTGCACGTCGTTGTATGCATTTTCACGCCGCCCTGCTACGGCGCGACGCAAAATAGATGGAAGCGTATCGTATCGCGGCCCAACTCACGCGGAGCGTGCCACAGTAGCCGTCACGCTCCCGCGTGACGTGAGCCTTTCGCTCCTACGCGACGAGCAACGCTGCTCGCACAGCGCATTCGAAAACGAATATCGCCGCTCGACGCACGATGACCGCAAAGCATATCGGTGCGCGGCCGAACTCACGCGGAGCGTGCTACAGTAGCCGTCACGCTCCCGCGTGACGTGAGCCTTTCGCCCATACGCGACGAACAACGCTGCTCGCACGACGCGCATTCGAAAACGAATATCGCTGCTCGACGCACGATAATCGCAAAGCATATCGCTGCGCGGCTGAACTCACGCGGAGCGTGAGTGCTACTTTATCGCAAGCCTTTTGCCGAGACAAAACAAACGCACGCGAGCAGTCGTTCAGAATCCCGGCTGGCAACGCGACTCGCAAGAGAGATGCGAGTCGTTGTTTTTGTTCGGCAGCACTCACGACGTGGCGTGAGTGTGCCGTGCTTCCTCTTGCTTCGGGCAGGATGTCGACTAGCGAGCTTTGCCGGTCGATTCGGTCTTCTTGCCGACGCTTGCGGCCGATGAACCTTCACCCTCGAAGAACCGTGTGGTGCCCTCGAAGACAAGGCGAGTCTCTGGCTCATCGCATTTCACTTCCACGCGGAACAGATGACTTCCCGCTTTATCGGCTCGAGCACGCACCTTCAAGGTTGCTGTCTGGCCGACCTCGATCTTACCAATCGGGCTGAAAACCACTTGGCCTCGCAGCAGATCCGACTTGGCACCCTCGGCAGCAATCGGCTCAATGCCTTCCGAGAACTGCATCAGGATGTTGACCTTCTCGGCACTCTTGGTGCCGCGGTTTACGATCTGAATCTCGTACTGTACCGGCTCGTCGACCGAACGCGGCCCCTTCGGCTCGTTGACAGTCAATTTGAGATCGGCCAGAGCTTGGACCTGCGTCACAATCGCTTCGGTCGCAGTGACGCCGCCGGCTCCTTGAGTGCGAACTTCCAATCGGTTGTCACCCGCCGAGGTCAACTCGCAAGTGAATTGCAGCGTACGTTCGGCACCCGGCCCCATCGATCCGACGCGCCAGCTCAGCCCCGACCCTGCCTGCTTCGATCCGTCGGTTGCAGTCGTTACTTTCGCACCCGCCGGCAACAGGACATTGGCCACGACTTCCTCGGCAATCGCATTGCCGCTGTTGGTGATCTGAATCTGATAGGTTGTCTCACTACCCGCGAACTTCAGCTTCGGCCCCGAGACAGCCAGATCCAGTTTAGCGCGACGCACCACCACTTCCTCAAGAATTTCCGCCTTCAGTTCGCCTTCCGCTTGCGCCGCTGCCTTGATCGACATCGTTCCGGCTTGCGTCGCATTGAATTGCACTTCGACTTGCTTCTGCTGACCAGCCGCGATCGTTCCGATGTTGATCGTTTCAGGTGCGTTGCTGTTCGTCGAAAGTTTCACGAATACGTTTTCGGCATCGCCATTACCCGGATTTGCGACCGTCATCAGGAACGTGATCGCTTCACCAAACAACACGTCCTTCGGTCCGGCCAACGTCAGCTCCAACTGAGGTTGCTGAACCACGATTTGAGCGGATGCTGAGTTCGGACGCGTCGTCCAATCCAGATTCAAGTTGACGGGCACACCCTGACGAGCGACGACCTG
>JBJOLO010000309.1:0-4346 GCA_046045565.1 Planctomycetota bacterium
GCAAGGCAAGGAGCGACAGCCACGATAGCCGGCGAATTTGCGGATCGGGCGATCGCAGCGACCAAGTTCCCGCGGCGAGCAGAACAGGGATCAGGCCAAGGTAGATCGTTGGCGTCCAATCCAGGCCTTCGGCGGGAATCGAACGCAACCAACGTTGGTTCGTCGGAAACATGCGCCCCGATGCATGCGGCCAGATCATTTCGAGGAGATGCCACGGAGCGAAGCTGTAACGATAGATGTTGGCATGATGCGTCCCGACTGCCGGATTACCGAGGATGCCGTCCCAGGGGCGGGATTCGGAGTGTGCGTCTGCGACTGGCAAATCGGACGGGGGATGAGGTTTCTCCAGCGCATCGACGGCCGTACTTGCTTCGGAACCGGTTTGCGAATGGCGTCCCCTCTCTGCCAGGGCTTCCCAGAGACTTCGAGGAGCATCGTAGAGAGCTCGTTCGCTTTCCCGAGCCCATTCACTCGACGGGAGAATCTGTACGGCGGCGAGGCCGATGCCGACGCAGGTAGCGTATGCGAGAAGGAATACGCGATCGAAGCGTCGTAGTTGGGAGCAGGCGGACTCGAGATAGGCCGCTCGAAACCAACGGGAAGGATTCGTCGTCGGACGAGAACCATTCGGAACCCCTGACGTTTCAGCGGGGGGGTGGAGTTGATGTTGCACATGCTGTCCGCCCTTGCGAATCAAGAGAAAAACCAGTGCCGCGAGTACCAGGTGGTAGGCAGCTTGCGGATCCCCGCCCAGAACGCACATCGCCATCACGACGCCCAGTCTCGTGGCCGCTCGGTGAGATCGCAGTTCCATTGCCTCGAAGGCGAAGCGGATTCCGAGGGGCAGCCATGCTGCGCCGACGAGAAATACGATGTTGCTATAGAGAAACAGCACAGGGCCGCCGAAGGCGTAGGCGACACTTGCGAGGGTGGCTGCCGGGCGATCCAGCCCCCAGCGTCGAGCGGTCGTCCAAAGCGTAAGGGCGGCCAGAACGAGATGGATCACCACATACCAGTTGTATCGAACCGCGTAGGGCAGGGGGAGAAAAAATAGGAGTTTCAACGGGTAGAATACCGACGAGGTGGCATCCGCCAGGACAGGCAGGCCGCTATTTTCTTGAGGGGTCCAGAGGGGGATCCGACCTTGCCGCCATTCGCTGTCGATCCATTCAAACAGCGGAAAATAGTAATGTCCGGCGTCGCGAAAAAAAAACACCTCCATACCCGCCAACGACTTCGCGAAACAGATCACCAGCGGCAACAGAATTGCCGAGAAAGCCAGCGCTAGCTCAATGCCTCGCGACCTTGGTGCTCGGGAGTTCGCTTGTGAATGGTAGGGGGCCATACGAGAAGAACACGGAGAGTCTATCCACACGCGACCGAGCGGCATCGAGCAACGAAGCACAGCCTAACGAGGGCTACTCGCCGCTGCCATCCGGCACAAGAATTTTGCCGCTTGCCGGATTGATCCGCGACGACGTGGTGTGATCACGCAAAGCCGGCCGCCCGATCCGTCGTTCGGCGCGGTTTGATCCGATTGGCCGTTGCGAATGTTGGTTTCTTGCTTTGTTTTGCCCTGCGCGACGGGTGAATAACGAACGAAGGACGGTGTTGCGTGCCGACGGTAGTAAGGAGCGATGAAGGGTCGCTCAGATGCGGGGATCCGATTCCTGCGAATTGGTTCTCGACGCGGCTACGAGCCGACTCGGCCGTCCGATCGACAGCAAGCCAGGATTTCACGACTTCGCCGGATATAGAAAGCAGATAGCCTTGGCAAACGTTAACGATTATTTCGACGAAGAATTCCACGACGAAAGCATGTTGATTCAGCCGCGTTCCAATCGCGTCGAGCTCGAAATCGTGCGCGGGCGGGCAAAGAATCGAATACGGCCAGTAAACGTGCCCGTGTTCCTCATCGGCTCCGCCACCGACTGCGATCTCGTGCTAGGAGATCCGGACTTCCCCGGCACGCATACCTATCTGTTCATCGCCGAAGACCGCGTGACACTGCGCCACCTCGGACTATCTCCGCAATTGATCGTCGAAGGAGAACCGGTCGACCACGCCGTGTTAGGAGATGGGCAGTCTTTTCAACTTGGAAACAATTACGCGTTTCGAATCCATATCCGTAGCGAGGCTGGAGATTCCCGCACCAAACCGTCCCGCGTCGATGACGGCGCGTTTGGATTCGATGAGGGCGCGGGGCCGGTCCCACCGCCGAAAGGGCGAGTGGTCCGCGAACGCATCCACGCTTTACTGGCGGAGATTCGCGACGAGATGGATGAACGACATGTATTGAGGCAGTGGAATCCTGCTACGTTTTCAATTCGTCAACTCTTGGTCTATGCGTCTACCACGCCATCACGAGCAAGCGCCTAACTGGCCAGCCGGGATGTTGCCTGTCGATCCATGATCAGCACGCGGTCCCGGAGAAGGACCGCGGAAACAAAGGAACACGCTTCACGATGTCCAATCGCCTAATCGTCGATACCAACTTGATGCATGCCAATTCGCGCATTGTCGGAATGATTGAAACCGACGAGTCGGTGATGGTGTTGTTTGAGCGTGCTCAGATCGAGATTCCGGGCGATCGAAATTCGACAGCGGCAACACCCGGTGCAAAGAAGGCCGATTGCTTGCCCGAGGTGGTGAGCATCTCAGCCGATCTGCAGCGGCTTGAGTCGGATCTCTGGGACGAGTTCCGGGCGATCAAGCTGCAACTGGCAGCGACCAGCGATTGAGCGTCTCGGCGTCGCAGGGTGTAAAGCAAAACGGTTGGCCCGTAAGGGCGCGTCGATTCAGGGCTTAACTGCGACGATTGCCCACGCGGATCTGTGCTCGAGCCTGGCCGATTTCCCGGTCGCGAATGGCCAGCAGTTCATCCGTTTGGATCGGCTTGGTCAATGCGACTTCGAGTTGCTTCCTTGCAGCGCCGACGTCGAGGTCGGATGCGGGGACAGCTCGGCTGGTAAGGACCGAGATAACGTTGTCCGCAACTTGGACAAAACCACCGTCCAGATAGTAACGGGATTCGCCTTGCGAATTGCGGATCCGCATTTCGCCAAAGCCCAGTCGGCCGATCATCGGAGTGTGGTCGCGCCCGATGCCGATCTCGCCGTCGAAAAGCGGCAGCGCGACGAAATCCGCTTCGCTTTCGAGGGCGACGTTCTCGGGAGTAACAACAATGCAGGTCAGTACGGCCATGGTATTTCGTTAGCCTTTCGCCGCCATCTTCTTGGCTTGCTCTTCCGCCTGTTCGATGGCACCGACGTACATGAAAGCTTCTTCCGGCAGGTGGTCCCACTTGCCGTTGCATATTTCTTCAAAGCTGCGGATGGTCTCATCCAGCTTTGTGAATTCGCCGGCCTTACCGGTGAACACTTCCGCAACGTAGAACGGCTGCGAGAGGAATCGCTCAATTCGACGAGCACGATGCACAACCAACTTGTCTTCTTCGCTCAATTCATCGACACCCAGAATCGCGATGATATCCTGCAGTTCGCGGTATCGCTGCAGGATACCCTGCACGCGACGTGCGATCGCATAGTGACGCTCGCCAACGAATTGGGGATCGAGAATGCGGCTGGAGGATGCCAGCGGATCGATGGCCGGATAGATACCTTTTTCTGAGATTGCTCGCTCGAGGTAAATAAACGCGTCCAATTGTCCGAACGCCGTTGCCGGTGCCGGGTCAGTTGGATCGTCGGCCGGAACGTACACCGCTTGCACCGAGGTGATGGCCCCGCGACTCGTCGAAGCGATTCGCTCCTGCAACGCACCCATCTCTGTGGCCAAGGTCGGTTGATAACCCACGGCGGACGGCATACGTCCGAGCAACGCGGACACCTCGCTTCCCGCTTGCGAGAAGCGGAAAATGTTGTCGACGAAGAGCAGCGTATCCTTACCCGTGGTATCGCGGAAATATTCGGCCATCGTCAAGGCGGTCAATGCAACACGCAAACGAGCTCCTGGGGGTTCGTTCATTTGACCGAACACCATGCAAGTTTGCTCGATAACCTTGCGGCCCGTCTTG
This sequence comes from Planctomycetota bacterium, assembly GCA_046045565.1. Lineage (GTDB taxonomy): Bacteria > Planctomycetota > Planctomycetia > Pirellulales > Pirellulaceae > VGZA01. Next base: position 4,034 of record JBJOLO010000309.1, read on the forward strand.
CCGATTTCGGCTTCCTGCATTTCCAACCACAAGTCGGTACCTTCACGAGTTCGCTCGCCGACGCCCGCGAAAACCGAGTAACCACCGTGCTGGGTCGCGATGCGTGCGATGAGCTCAGTGAGAATAACCGTCTTGCCCAGACCGGCACCACCGAACAGTCCGGCTTTACCACCACGCACGAACGGCGTCAGGAGGTCAATAACCTTGATGCCCGTTTCGAACAGTTCCGTGCTGGTCGAAAGTTCAGAAACCTTCGGCACGTCACGATGGATGGGCCATCGCTCGGGTGCATCCACGGGGCCCCGCGCGTCGA
>JBJOLO010000366.1:0-4732 GCA_046045565.1 Planctomycetota bacterium
TCTACAAGGGCCGCGCAAGCGCGACGGTTCGCGTCTTCGACATCACCCGTCGTGGCGAAAAGGTCTACAGCTTCTCCGTACCGAACTTCACGTTCCCATCGAACGGCGGCCAGCACGTGACCGACACCACCGACCGACAATTCCAGGCCCGATTCGTCGTCGAACTGGCAAATCACATCGCTCGGCATTTCTACGCCTACGACGTGAAAGAGGATTTCGGTCGCGACGCGACGATTTTGCAGTAAGCAGGCCTCAGGCGCTTCCATGAAGCGCTGAATCAAGCCTCATGCAAAGTCGAACCCGTTTCAGCAACGGGTCCAACTTGCCGCAGTCATCGTGAAGTTGCAGGCGATCCGAAGTTGCAGGCGCCATGAAATTGCCTGCACGGTAATATTTCCGGCACGGTAAGATTGCCGGCACGGTAATGTTGCGGGCACGGCGACGTTTTGCTCTGCAACGGGCCATGGGGCCCCGCGATTCGCCTCCCGCTTACAGTGGTGGGATCGGACGTTTCTGGGCAGGCTTTTGCATCGCCTTCTTCCGGTCGTTTTGCGGAGCCGGATTGTTGTTATTGTTGTTGCCGGCACCTTCCCGCGGAGGCGGGGCGAGATCCGTAAACTTCTCGGTCCACTTCCAACCGATCTTGTCGTCCAATTCGCGCTCGGCCAGCATGGCCCAAGGCGTGCCCGGATGCTCTTTCATGACGCGATTCAGGTACATCCTGGCTCGTTCGGCCATTTTCTCGAGCTTGCTATCGACGTTGCCGAAGTCGTCGGACGGGGCGAGGACCCACGTGTTGTTCTTCTCCTCCGAGAATTTCAAGCCTCGCTTCGCCGCGGCAAGCATCTGGTTGTAGCCTTCTGTCCGCGCCTTGACGGCCAGCACGCGGCCCATGGCGAGGTCGAAACCGGCCTGCCATCGCAACGATGATTCCTTCTCGCGATCGGACTCGCCCAGTTTCAACACGGTAAACAGCTCTTCGATTTTCGGCTCCACTCGAGCCGCCTCTTTTTGTGCTTCGGTAAGCTCGGTAGAGAATTCAGCTTCGCTTCGCTTAATGAATTCGGTCTTCGGCGCTTCCATCTGGTTGATCGCCGATCGCTTGGCCGCTTCGACGAGCGCCACACGTGCCTTATTCGAACTGATGCGCGTTTGGTATTCCTTGGCCGAAACGTAATCCGGACGATACTTCCGCATCACTTCGGGATCAAAGAAGTGCTTCATGTGAGCCACATACTCTGAGGTCTCCGAGCGAGTCACCGCACGATTCACATTCCGGTTCGGATGAACGGCAAAGTAAATTCCGCCGGTCTCGTAGCACAGACGTGTGAGGGCGTAAGGGCCAAACCCGGAATCAATCGGAGCCTCCTCGTCACGCTGACCGGAAAACCGCAAATTAATCCGCTCGGGCAAAAAGGACTCCGGGCCCTGAACCACCTTACCCCACTGCGGCGTCTGGTCGAAACTCGGATTGGGATCGACCCACTTGATCAATGTTTCCCGCTCGCCGAACGGAGCCGGAACGCCCACGACATACACCGGCATCTCGTAGCGACGACACATCCCCACGGTCTTGTCCAAACCCTCCTGGTCGGACCCCGCCTCGTCCGTGAACACGATGATCATCACATTGCGTTCCGGCTCGCGAGTGCCCTCATCCGGAATTCGCAAGCGACGATACCACTCGGCGGTCGAATACACGGCGGTGAACACCCGCTCCTGCCCCGTACCATCGTCTTGGATGCTGTCGACCGCCTTTTTGATTTCCTGCAGGTTATCGGTCGGCTGCTTGGTAAGCAGTTGCAACTTGTCGCCAAACGAAACGATCGACGTCAACAACGGCTTGTGACTGTGCTTTTCGAACGCCGGATTGTTTGCCGCCTCCAGCACGCCTAATTCGCGGTAGACGCGCTCAAAACGCTCCGTAATCTGTTGCCGTTGCGGCCGCAGACTGGCCGTCGAATCAAACAACCAGACCACCAGAGTCTTCCGCTCCTCCAGCGAATTCAGAATCTCTTGCGTCAGGCGATCCACGGCGCCGTCGGCACCCGTCTCACCACCGCTGATCGCGCCGCGCACGACTTTGTTCTCGTGAAAATTCCGGCCCACCGACTCTTCGAATACGTTGTTGATCGAGATCGTCGGACTGTGCTCGGTGGGAGTCAACTCGTTCTGACTCACGACTTCCGATTGCAACTCGGAGACGATCGGCGCCAGGGACTGCGCCACGTCCTCCCCGTTCACGCTGTTCGATCCAACCTTCTCAGCCGGCATTTCGCTCCACACGGGAGACGATGGCAATTCAATCTCTTTGATTTCTTCCTCAGGCTGCAGGGCGGAAGCGACGAGCAGCGGCTTTGCTTCCTTCTGGCGTGGATTATGCACGAACGCCAGGGCCAAGAAGATCGAAAGATGCACCAGGAAGCTGAAGAAGAACGCCGGCGAATCTCCGTCGAACGGAGTTTCTTCTTCGCCCGTCCTCGCTTGCCACCACGTGCGAAGTCCGCGAATCAATGCCACGGCTTTTCTCCTCGGCTAAGATATCCGCAACGCAATCGTTCAAAGCATGCATGCATGGAAGCACGGTACTCCGTCGAAGGCCGGCACACCCAATGGCCCGCCTGCAACAGTCCGCTCCCTGCTCGCATTATTGTGGCCTAATCCGATCAAAGTCGCAAGCAAACCTTGCGCCGCCCCCTCGGACGAAGTACAACCCGAACCAACAACCACTTAACCACCCACGGGCTGTTAACCCAGGGAACATCGTCCTAGGGCGCCCAGGGGGCGTTCACCTATCGGCCATTGCCCTACGGGCTTAAACGGCCAAGCCGGCCAAGAGTACTCAGGAAGGACTCATCCGCAGCCAACTTCCAAGTGAACGATCACCGATCACTCTACTTGCAGCAGGAACCCAATTCACAGCCGGAAAGGGGCGATCGCCATTCGGCAACGGGAGTTAGGGCCAAAACCCAGCCTCCTGCCTCTGCTTCTTGCCTCCGCTTCCTGACTCCGATTCCCGACTCCCTGCAAGGACTATCGGATCGCTTAACTCTCCTTCTTTGTCCTATCCTGCCAGCGGAATTCGTCTTGCTTATTGACGATGCGAAGGTTGAGAAACTGGATAATCTTTTCGTTGACATTTAGACCTAAATTCGGATCCAGAAGTCTCGGGCCCGAGACGGCGGCTTCGAGGTTGACCAGGAAGAGATCCTGGAATTTAAACTGATCCTCCTGCGTTTTCGGCAGCGGCGCATGCTTGGCCTTCAGCAAGTCGTAGAACTTCTCGCCTTCGTTGTCGCGTTCACCACAAACAATCATCGTCGAAAGCCGCGACGCAACGATCGGGTTGTCGAGCTTCAACCCCATGCCTTTGAACGTATTTTTGGGGGAGACCAGCACGAGGGCTTTGACGTCCTGGCCTTGCTTGCCAAGCCCAGGCAGCGGAGTCCAGTTCCAATCCAGGTTTGTCCACTTCCAGGCAATCATCGATCCCATCTCGCCGATGCCAATCACGCAAAGCTGCTCCAGATTCAGCTCGCCTGCGTTGTTCTTCTCTTTCAGGAAGCGTTTGCAAGCTTCGAGGTCCTGGCCCATCGCCTCAAACATTGCGGGCTTCATCTTGTCGTAACGCAGTGCACCGCCGCCAATCAACTGAGTGCTCTCACCATGCCCGCGCAGATCCGGGACGATGACCGAGAACCCGACGCCATTGATCACCGTATGCTGCAGGCCCAATGCCAGTTGATGCACCTGAGCTCGGCGACCGCCCAATTCGTGCACGATGATCACGGGGGTCGTTTTCTTGTCCTTCACCCCCGGATAGTACGTGCACTTCAGCATGACCGGAACAACATTGTCCCCCTTCGACTCGAAGGCGATATTTTCCGGATCGGCGATTTCCTGGTCCTGTGCGATGACGGCGGATTGGCCTGCCGACCACAAAGCGACCGCGAGACAGAGGCCCGGGATCCATTCGCGAGTCCACCCCCGCAGCCACTTCGAGACAACGATCTCACAGCCTACTTTTCCGAACATCGTTTCACTCCGGCAACGAATCCACTGCATTTTCAACACGCCGCGCATCGGCGAATGGCTCGCGTTTGAGGGCGATTTCGACGCATTCTCTTGCTCGCCACCCAGCACTCGCAACGCCGCGCCTATCCTAGGCTTTCGTCGTCGCTTCGTCAACAAAATCCAGGGACATCCCAACGCGACAACAGCCTCACGCGCCACGCGCATGGCCAATCACAAAGCCCGTTCGTTGCTCCCGCAAATGTCTCGAGATCTCCCGCTTGCCGCGGAAACGGGGAATTCGACGCCGCAGCGTCGGATCGCAGATACGGCTCAGGGCGAGAGGCGATCCAACCTTCCGGAACCCCGAGCGCTCCGAACAGACGCTGCTTCCCGTGCCGCCTGTTCCAAGTCAGCCGAGCGCGAACTCCACCGATCGCGCGCCGCGATTTAAGACGCGGCCGCAGCGCACAACCTGGCCAACTCTTGGCCAATAGGCCTCACCTCGCAACCCAACCAAACCATGGACTGACGGGGCACCAGGAGAAGTGCCGTCCAGCCGGCGATCCCGCGAATACGCGGAGATCGCCATGCGTAACGGAGAAAGGGGCTGAGGCGGTCAGCTTGAGTTGATCCACCAACGCTTCACGATCGGTGGATGTGACCTATTTCTTCGAAGCGGCAGAAGAGGAACTGCCTTCGCCGAATTTGTCTTGCATCC
>JBJOLO010000389.1:0-8308 GCA_046045565.1 Planctomycetota bacterium
CGGTCCGTTCACCGCAATGTCGCGAAGGCGGAGCGCAGAATGGTTCGGATTAACGCGGGGTTCCACGAGACGAACCTCGATTTGATGGGGTGCCGATTCTAGCTCCGATTCGAGCACCAGCAGCCAGGGCAAGTGCAGTGCGTTGCTCCACTGCGTCCGCGTGTCGCGCTGCTTCCATTCGCCGCCGTCGATCCGGTACTCGATTGTTCCTGCGTCGGGGCCGGTGGTCATGAAGAATCCGATCGCACGACCTTCAAAGGCGAAACGGAATTGGTCGCCCGGCTTCGTGCCGGCAAGCATATCGACGTTGACGAAGCCATCGCGCGTTCCTGCTTTGTCTGTTGGTTTCCAATTTGACTCCATGCGAAAGCCTTGCAGGTCGGTAGCGCGAGTGGGCGTGACCAGTGTCCCGGCGTCGTAGGAATGCGCGTCGAGTGCCGCAACGGATGCGTGTTCGACTGGGGCCTTAGGAGGTGCGGCGGCTTTCTCCGGATCAGGCCAGGCGCGATCGAACAGCGATGCAATGCCGCGATAATAATAGTCGTGGCCGAATGGCGAGGGATGAACGTCCTTGAAATCGCGCGCCCAATCCAGTTGGCCCGCAGCGATTTGCCGCTGGACATCGCGAGCAAAATTGATGGAGGGAATGCTGTAGTGAGCGAGGACTTTCTCGTGCGAGGCAATGACCGCTGGAGTGCGTCCGGCCGCATAGTCGGCCAGATGGGCCGGGTCGGCAAAGTGCAGGCCAAGGATATCGACATTTCGTTGTGCACGGCGAGCTTGACGCACGATACCTTCCAGGCCTCGTATCGACTCGATTGCCGTGCGGCCATTGTGCAGATCGTTTACTGCCGCTTCGACGATGATCAGATCCGGCAGTCCTTTTTGAAGCACATCGCGAGTGAAACGAAACGCATGCCCCGTGGAGTCGATCGAGGGAATACCGGCGTTCACAAAAGTGAACTTGGTTTCCGGAAAGCGTTTGGTTAAGTCGGCACTGACCTGTTGGGTCCATCCAGGGCTGTTCGTGATCGAGCCGCCAAGATAGACAACGAGCCCGGTGCGCTCCCTGAGAAATTTTGCGCGACAATGGGCGAGCCCGCCTCGCAGTTGAGCGTCCTGGTCATCGCCGTAAGCGGCATTCGCGAATGGGACCGCGAGCATCATGAGTAACCCGGCAACCTTGATGCGGATGGGGTTTGAAAAGATCCGTGTGTACTTCGTTTTCATGGATGGCCTTTCAACCGTTCAGGCATGACGAGCGATGGTCGCGACTCGCCCCGGTTTTCAGTGAAACCTCAATTGCGCAGGTACGCTCGTGATACGGTCCGCTTCGGATTCGGGACGCCCGTAGAGTTTCGCCGTTCGTCGCTCAAATGAAAAGAGTGCCAGGGCCCGGAACAGGCACATGAACCCAGAGGACGCAACTTGGCGTTGGGTACGCGGGATCGAGACTTCCGCGGGCAAAAAGTTGTTGAGACTGCAATTTTGGCCTTGATTGCAAACAGAAATCGGATGCCCTGCGTCCCATCCCTCATCGCCTGAGCCGCCGATTCCAAGACACACACGTTTTGCTCGAGTCGACGCGATTCCAAGACACACACGTTTTGCTCGAGCCAACACGACTCCAAGACACACACGTTTGGGTTGGTGCGGGACCGGTTGGCGGATGAAATGTGTGTGTCTTGGATTGGGGCCGCGTCGGCCAGTCTGCGCAGTTTTCGGATTCGGGGTGGGTGTCTGACGGCGGATTGAGATTCGGGGGGCGAGGATTGCGGTCGTGGCGGGCAAGCGACTTCGAATCAAGGGCCGGGTTTTCGTTCGAGATGCCGATTCAGAAACGCATCAGCGTTGGCCGATGACAGGCGTCAGGTTACAATGGAGGCCGCATTTGAGTTTGACGGCTGGGCGGTTGCTTTGCCGTAAAAATGGGTGGCTGCGAAGGGATTTCCATTGCGTAAAGCGTTGCGAGCGAAGTCGCGAGAGCCTCTGCCGAGTCGGTCCTTGCCGACACGCAGGCAGTTGCTTCAGGGCTTGGCCGGTCTCGGCGGCCTGACGCTGCCCGGCTTGCTCAACTTGCGAAGCATCACTTCGGCGATCGCCGAAGCGCAGCAGGATCTCCCCGATAGCGATCAAGCTCATGGCGGCAGGCCGGTTGGCGGTAAAGCCAAGTCGTGCATCATTGTCTTTTGCTGGGGTGGTATGAGCCACCACGAGTCCTGGGATCCGAAGCCGGAGGCGCCTGTCGAGATTCGAGGCGAGTTTCAGCCGATTCGGACAGCGACGCCAGGGATCGTTCTGAGCGAACACATGCCGCTGATGGCGAGGCAGACGGAGAAGATCGCGATCGTTCGTTCGATCCATCATGATGACTCGGCGCATGGTCGCGGAATGTATTGGAATCTGACGGGCCATCGCCCGCCGCGAACGGGCAACATCCCGCCGATGCGAAACGACTGGCCGTCGTTACCCGCAGTCGTGTCGCATCTGCGGCCGGCTCCCAAGGGCGTTCCCGGCGCGGTGCGATTGCCCTACCCGCTGGTGGACAACGACACGTTGCAGGCTGGCGAATACGGCGGTTGGCTTGGTGTTAAATACGATCCGATCGTCATCAAAACGCCGAAAGGCGATCCATTCAGTGGCGTGTCGAGATCACTCGGCTCCGAAGTCCTGGAGTTGGGCGATGTGGATCACGCTCGCATTGCCCGTCGCGAGCAGTTGCGAACTCGCTTCGAGCATTCGCCGGGCCAGCCCGGTGATTTCGTCGATCATGACCACTTTTACGAGCTAGCTCGCGAGATGCTGTTGGGGGCGGCCGTTCGCCAGGCATACGATCTCGACCAGGAAGATCCCCGCGTACGGGAAATGTACGGCAATCACATCGGCGGCCAGAGCATGCTGCTGGCGCGGCGATTGACCGAGGCTGGAGTGCCCGTGGTTCAGGTCTGCTGCGCTGCCGGTGACTTAAACGGTGCGTCGGGCGATATGTGGGACACGCATGGCGACAACTTCAATCGATTGAAGAATCGTTTGCTGCCGGTGTTTGATCGAGGGATGTCGGCGTTGCTTACCGACCTGGACCAACGCGGCACTCTGGATGAAACGCTGGTCGTGATGCTGACCGACTTCGGCCGCACGCCGAGAATCAATGCGGGGGCCGGTCGTGACCACTATCCCAGCGTCTACTCGATCATGTTTGCCGGAGGCGGAATACGCGGCGGCCAAGTCTATGGCAGTAGCGATTCGAACGGCGCCTTCCCGCGTACGAACCCCTGCGGTCCCCCGGATGCCCACGCGACCATTTTTCATGCGCTCGGTATTTCGCCGCGAACCACCATCATCGACCCGCTCGGCCGGCCCATGTCGATTTGCGATGGCGAAGTCCTGCCGCTGAGTTGAGACGAGTTTTGTTGTGAAAGGAAGTGTTGCCGCGAAGCTGATCGTGAGGGCGATGGACGTGTGTTTGAATTGCCGTCGCCCGTCGGGCACAGTTGCTTCGCGAACTGGTTGGAAGCCCGTTGAATGGTGCCTTTCGTTCGCTGCCTGCGCTTTGCTGCTTGTAGCGTGCCTGGGCCTGGCCTATCGTAATGACTGAACCCGCCCCGTTTTGAACCACCCACCTCGAAGCGAAGCATGTTGTCAGCCGGTCGATCCACTCCGATTTTGAACAGCCGTTCTAACGCCATCATCCTGATCGTGCGGTGGGTCAGCGTGTTGTCTGTCTTGTTGACGGCGCAGGCGACCGTTCATGCCGATCGCGGAACGATTCAGGTTGTGCCGGATCGCATTGAGTTTTCGATTCCGGAGTTCTCGGAGCAGGTGTTGGTGCGAGCCTCGACGCAGGACGGTGGTCCGGGCGATTGGACGAGGCGAGCCGAATATGCGGTAGTTGATCCGTCGATCGCTGCGGTGACGAAGTCGGGTCGCGTTTCGCCGTTGCGGGATGGGCAGACCGAATTGGTGGTACGAGTGGAAGGTCATGAGTCACGCATTCCGATCTTGGTACGCGGGATGACGAATCCGCTGCCGGTTTCGTTTGAGCACGACGTGATCCCCATCCTCAGCAAAGCAGGCTGCAATGCCGGCGGTTGTCACGGCAAGGCAGAAGGCCAAAACGGGTTCAAATTGAGTGTCTTCGGCTACGATCCGCAGTTCGACCATCAGGCAATCGTGATGGCCGGCCGCGGTCGCCGCGTGTTTCCGGCTTCGCCAGACAAGAGTCTGTTCCTGCTGAAAGCCACAGCGATCATGCCGCATGGTGGCGGGCAGAAAGTGGAGCCCGAATCCCGGTGGCATCAGATGTTGCGTCGGTGGATCCGCGAAGGTGCGCGGTTCGACGGTGATGCGACGAAGTCGGCGCCTGTCGCCGCTGAAGCGAATAGCGCTGCGATTGGCGCTGCGAAGGTGGCTGCGGCGGCCGCGCCGCTTGCGCCTCGAGCGGTTGTGTCGATTGCAGTCGAGCCGCTGGAAGTCACGCTGCCAGCGAACGGCAGTCAGCAGTTGCGGGTTACGGCCAGGCAAGCGGATGGAACGATTCGCTGTGTCACGGTCGAGTCGGAATTCAAGTCGAACAATGATGCGATTGCGAGCGCCGATTCGACCGGTTTGGTGGAGGCGACCGATGTGCCGGGCGAGGCAGCGATTCTGGTACGCTATTTAGGGCATGTCGCGGTGTGTCGTGTGACTCGTCCGCGCAGTGATCCGTCGTTTGTCCGACCGCCGGAGAAGAATTTCGTCGATCGCTTGGTGGCCGATAAACTCGAGCGATTGCGGATCACCTCTAGTCCGGTCGCGGATGACGCAACATACCTGCGACGAGTTTACTTGGACACGATCGGTACGTTGCCGACGGTCGCGGAGGCGCGTCGATTTCTCGCCGATGCCTCGCCCGACAAGCGTGCGCGGTTGGCGGCGGAATTGCTCGAACGGCCTGAATACTCCGACTTCTGGGCTCAGCGCTGGGCCGACTTATTGCAAGCCGATAAAGACACAATTACTCCGCAGGGAGTCGTCGCACTCACGCGGTGGGTCCGCAGACAAATTGCGAGCAATGTGCCGTACGATCAATTTGTTCGGTCGATTGTCACCGCCCAAGGTTCCTCGATCGGCGACTCGCCGGCCGCATTCTTTCAGGTTCAATCCGATCCTGAAAAGGCGGCCCGTTCGATCAGTCAATTGTTCCTCGGTGTGCGCATCGAATGTGCGCAATGTCACCATCATCCGTTCGAGCGATGGGATCAGCAGGATTATTTTGCCCTGGCCGGATTCTTTTCGGGGATCGATCGTCGTCCCGGTCCGGCCGGAAGTGTGAAGGTGGTGGATACCGCTGGCAGCGACCTCAAGCATCCACGCACCGGCCAGACGGTTCCTGCTGCCGGTTTAGGAGCCGCGCCGGCGAATGTCGCTGCAAATGTCGCAGCCACGGGCGGGCGTCGACGAGCGTTTGCCGAGTGGGCAACGAGCAGCCAGAATCCCTACTTCACACGCGTCATCGTCAATCGCATCTGGGCGCATTACTTCGGACGTGGGTTGGTCGAGCAAATCGACGATCTGCGGGCCACCAATCCGCCATCGAACGAACCGCTGCTCGATGCGCTGACTGCTCATTTGATCGAACTGCGTTACGACCTGCGTGCGTTCACGCGTACGTTGTTGACCTCGAATGCGTATCAGTTCAGCAGTCAAACGATTCCTTCGAATGAAAGCGACGACCAGAATTACTCGCACGCCTCGTGGCGTCCACTACCAGCGGAAGTGCTGCTGGACGCGGTGTCGCAGGTCACCGGGGTGCCTGAAGAGTTCAATGGCTGGCCGCGAGGCTACCGTGCAATTCAAGTTTGGGACAACAAGCTCCCGTCCGATTTTCTCGCGGTCTTCGGGCGGCCTTCGCGTCAGACGGTCTGCGCGTGTGAACGCGGCACCGAGCCCAGTATCGCTCAAGCACTGCACCTGATGAACTCGACGAACAGCATGCAAAAGATTGTCGACCGTCACGGCGTCGCAGCGAAGTTGGCGAAGTCGAGCATGACGCCTCAGCAGATCATCGAAGAACTTTACCTTGCGACGTTGTCGCGATTTCCGCAACCGGACGAGCAAGCCTGGATGATGCGGGCGTTTGAAGAGTCGAGTGGTCGAGCGGAGGCGGTCGAAGATATCCTGTGGACGCTGATCAATTCCAAGGAATTCGTGTTCAATCACTAGGGAGAGCCGTCGGATGAGAAGCCGTGTATTAGGAATCGATTCCGGATACTGTGACGGATTGAGTCGCCGGCGGATGCTTCGCGTGGGAGCGACCGGTTTATTCGGCGGTCTGAGCTTGCCGACGCTGTTGCAATTGCAGGCCACCGCGGCGACGCCCCGGCCGGCGAAGGCGAAGGCGTGCATCTTTTTGATGTTGGAGGGCGGGCCGAGTCACATCGATATGTGGGACTTGAAGCCGGAGGCGCCGAGCGAAATCCGAGGTCCCTTCTCGCCGATCTCGACCAAGGTTGCCGGAACGCAAATTGGCGAGATCCTGCCGCTGTGCTCGCAGATCGTCGATAAGTTCACGATCTTGCGATCGCATAGTCACAAAGACAACGCGCATCAGACCGGTCGTCATTGGGTGCTGACCGGTTATCCGCCGAGTTTTCAGGACGGGCAGGCGAAGGGCGTTCCGTTCAATGAACTGTATCCGTCGATCGGATCGATCGTGTCGCGCGAACTGGGTGCCCACGGCGCGATTCCGCCCTATGTCGAGATGCCGAATGCGTTAGGGCCGGGTGGGCCGGGGTTCTACGGCGCGAAATATGCGCCGTTTACGATCGATAACGATCCGGTGCAGGCCGATTTCAAAGTGCGCGATTTGGATCTGCCGGCAGGGATCTCGGGGGATCGTTTCGCGCGTCGACAACGACTGCTTGCCGGTGCGGAGCAGCGCGGTGCCAGTCGCGCGGCATCCGGTCGCGCGCAAACGCTGTCTTCCTACTACGAAAAGGCCATGGATCTGGTGACGTCGCCCGAGGCCAGGAAAGCGTTCGATCTCTCCGCTGAATCCGTGGCAATGCGAGAACGATACGGCTACACCTCGATCGGCCAGTGCTCCCTGTTGGCTCGCCGCTTGGTCGAAGCCGGATGCCGGTTCATCGGCATTGATCATGGAAGTTGGGACACGCACACCGACAATTTCACCAGTCACGAAAAAGCGCTCGTGCCCCCCACGGATCGCGCGTTGAGTGCACTTCTTACCGATCTCGATGAACGCGGCATGCTGGATGAAACGCTGGTGGTCATGATGGGCGAGATGGGGCGTACACCTCGCATTAACAAAGATGCGGGGCGAGACCACTGGTCGCAGTGCCAGACGGTGATCCTGGCGGGTGGCGGCATCAAGCGGGGCGTGGTCGTGGGCGCAAGCGATGCCTCGGCAAGCTATCCGACGACGCAACCGTACGGTATTCAAGACCTGCTGCGGACCGTCTTCTATTTGATGGGCGTGGATGCGGACAGGGTTTACCAGACGCCGGTGGGACGGCCGGTGCCGATCGTTAACGGCGGAACGAAAATCAACGAGGTACTCGCGTAGATCGCGAGGGTAGCGACCGATGATCGCAGCGGCATTGCAGTGTGTTTTTTCATCGTCGTGCCGCCGGCAGCGCATCGGCTCCTCGCTGGGTCGTATCGCGATTGTTCCGCGCGGGGGATTTTCGCTATCGGGCGTTGGGATCATCTGGTTGACGTTGCTGGTCAGCCAGATGTTGTTCGCTCCGATGGCGGTTGCGCAAAAGGTACCGGGGTTGGGTTACGTCTATCCGCCGGCCGTTCCGGTCGGGCAGGCGACCGAGGTGCAACTGGGCGGCTTTGACTTTACGCCGGATCTGCAGTGGTTTGTGCACGAACCACGCGTGCAGTTGCAGACACTTGGTCCTGCGGGCGATTATCATGTGCCGCCGCCGCCGTATTGGTTTGGGCCGCGTGCCAGTATGCCGGCACCGCCGATTCCGCGAGAGGTGCCCGCGAAATTGACGCTCGATCCAGCGATGCCGGCGGGGTTGGTCCGTTGGCAAGTGGCAAATGTCAATGGCTCGTCCGGAACCGGCGTGTTCTACGCGAGTCGCGGACTGGAGATCGTGGAGTCGCGCTCGCGAGATTTTCCCCAGCGTATCTCTGTGCTGCCCGTTGCGGTGTCGGGACGACTGAGTCGCCTGACGGAGGTCGATCGCTATGAGATTCTCGCCGACCAAGATGGCTTCATCACCGTTGAGCTTTTTGCTCGCCGACTGGGTTCGGATTTTCTGGGCGTGATCGAAGTCCACGACGGTGAGGGTCG
>JBJOLO010000418.1:0-10167 GCA_046045565.1 Planctomycetota bacterium
CCGAGCATGAACAGCAGCCAGCCCAGGCCGTCGGCAGTCAACTCGGGCCAAGTGTCCAGTTCCCAGTACAAGGGGCTGAACACGACATAGACGCCGACGGGCGCGAGGAGTCCAATCGAAAGCCAACCGCGGGAACGCGATATCCAGGAGCGACGGCCCTCAGAATTTCCGGACATTTCAGTTTACTAGCGGCATGAAGAAGTGGCCAAAAACAGGTCGGTATGGTACTCCCCCCCGCTCCTTCATGTAATCCCCCTTTGGCTGCCAGACCGCCCATTCCCATCGCGTCAGCACGCCTCCGCCGCGACTTTTGGTTGCCCTCACTGCGTCAGCAAAGTAGGATACACAGGATAGAACACGGCCTAGGGACCGCAGCAACGTGGCTCAAGTACAACCCCGATTCTCCTGGATTCCGCTCGCATTTTCGGTACTTGTACTGGTATCGAACTGCCATTGCCGCGTCGGGGCTGCCGAGCGACTTCTTAGCGCAACGTGTCTGGCCCACTGCCGGACTGTCGGGGATGCGCAGCCCGTGGGGTTTCCGAGCGGCGGGTGCGCCAATGAATCCGGCTGCATGTGTCGAGGTGCACTGACCATCGACAACTTCGACGTGTTCGATGTCCTCGACCAAATCGATGGACAGTGTTTTGGAGACGCTACGACTTGCTTGTTCGGAGCGGACCTCGCCCGCCAAGTGGAAGCCGGAACGGCTTGCAGCCTTGCTGAACAAGCGTGTTGGCCGCTTTCAGGGAAGACACTGCGCGCCTACTTATGCACTCTGCTTATCTAAGGATCGCACCTCAGCGGTCTCTGGCTTGATCGTTCGGGTCCGCTGCAGCACTTCGCGATCATTCGGCGCCCTGTCACTTGTTTCGTGTCCTGATCTTTCGGGAGTTTTTATGGCGAATACTGCAACCCGAGAAGTTGCTCGCTGGGCCGCATGCACGCGAGTCGTAAAACGGCTTGGACCGCCTGTGGCCATGAGTCTACTGGTGCTGATCTTACTCGGACTGCGGATGCAGTGGTTCAAATTCTCCCCCGCAACGGCGGCTGCCAACGGCGATAAAGCCGCGGAGAGTGATTCGCAGACACTGCCCGTGGAAGTTCAGCTCACCGTCGAAAAAGCAGCTGCCGCCGACTTGCGTGAAGTCGGAGTGACCGAACGATCCTTGCGCGAGTTTCGAACCGTCCCGGGTTCTGTCACCTATGACACGGCTCGTCACTTGGCGTTAACCAGCCCAGTCGACGGGATCGTGAGCAAGGTTCTGGTCGGGCCCGGTCAAACCGTGAAGAAAGACCAGCCGCTGGTCGTCCTCTCCAGCAGTTCGGTCGGACTTGCTCGCGACGAAGTATTGAAGCGGTCTTCGGAGCGGGCCTTGGCGGAGAAACAGTTTCACTGGATGCGTGAAATTGCCGAGAACGTTGACGAATTGTTGAAGCAACTTGATTCCCGCCCGAAACTGACTGCGGTCGAGGAGTCGCTGACCGGGAAAAAACTGGGCGAGTATCGCGACAAAATCTTTTCGTCCTACTCGAAGTTGATCCTCGCCGAACTTGCGGTTCGCAGCGCCGAAATGAATGGCGATCAAGGCGTGATCAGCCAGCGAGTCATCGAAGAGCGTCGCAGCACCCGCGAAGTCGCTGCTGCGGGTTTCCAAAGCGCCTGCGAAACAACGCGATTCGCCGCCTGGCAAGCGGCGGAAACGGCCAAGGCTGAGGCGGAACAATGCGATCGGCTGTACCAAGTTAGTCAGGAAAGCCTGGCAACGCTCCTCGGGCCCCTCGCCGACACATCGCCACGCAGCGACGGCGATCTGCTTAGTGCGCTGACGATCTGCGCACCGTTCGATGGCACAATCCAAGAGCGGAATGCCGTCGCGGCCGCCCGAGTCACGGCAGGTGCTCCCCTGCTCACGCTGGCGGATACCCAAACGATGTGGATCTCGGCGGAAATCCACGAACGCGATTGGATGGCACTGGACTTCACCGCTGACGCCGAACTCTCCATCAAGATTCCGGCACTCGTCGGAGAAAACCTCACTGCCAAGGTTCGGTTCGTCGGTTCGCAACTCGCAGAGGGTTCGCGCTCTGTGCCGCTCGTTGCTGAGATCGACAACGAACAGGGGCGATTAAAACCCGGCATGTTCGCGTGGGTTGAAGTTCCGCTGACCAACGTGCGGAAGAATCTGTCGATCCCGCGCGCCGCCGTCATGACGCACGAACAGCAAACGTTTGTGTTCGTCCCGCTTGGCGAACGACGCTACCGTCGTGTGGACATACACCTGGGCATGAACTCGGGCGAATGGGTCGAGGTACAGTCCGGGCTTCGGGAAGGCGATCGGGTTGTCGATCGTGGTGCCTTCCTGCTCAAGTCCGAATTGCTGCTTGAACGGGAATAGGCGACGGACCTGTTCACTTTGCTCATCTTTTCTTCGCTTACCCACACCAATTCGATTTGCAACCATGCTGACCGCCATCATCGACATCTCGTTGAATAACCGCTTTCTCGTGATCGCCCTGTTTGTCCTCATGGCCCTGGGCGGAATCTACAGCGGACTCAATATCCCGATCGATGCCGTACCCGACATGACCAATGTCCAGGTGATCGTGCTTTCCGAGGCGCCGGGGCTATCCCCCCTGGAGGTCGAGCGCTACGTGACCAACGCCGTGGAATCTACGATGGGCGGACTGCCTCGCATCGAGGAAATCCGCAGCGTCTCGAAGTTTGGCATTAGTTCCGTCACCCTTGTCTTCCGTGAAGGAACGAACATCTACCAGGCTCGACAGCTGGTGCAGGAGCGGCTCAGCCAGGTACAGAACAAGCTGTCGACGGTCAATGCCACACCGGAACTGGGTGTGCTCGCCACGGCGCTGGGAGAGATCCTGCAGTTCGAGGTTCGCGGCCAGCCACGCGGTAATCTGCCGCCAAGGGACTCGATGGAATTGCGATCGATCCTGGAGTGGCAGATCGCACCGCAACTGCGTCAGGTTCCTGGCGTCACCGAAATCAATTCGCATGGCGGATTTTATAAATCGTTCGAGGTTCGACTCGACCCCGAACGGATGACGCAAGAACGCGTGGGACTCGACCAAATTATCGAGGCCCTCTCGAACAACAATGCGAACACCGGCGGCGGCTACATCGTTCACGAGGGCGAACAGCGGTTCATTCGCGGCGAAGCGATGCTGACCAGCCTCGACGACATCGCCAATGTCGTGATACGCACCAGCAGCGGCGATTCACCGACGTTGGTCCGCGATGTCGCCGACGTAACGATCGCGCCACTCACGCGGCAAGGTGCCGTGACTCGAGACGGTCGCGGTGAAGTTGTCACCGGCATGGCCATGATGCTGTTGGGAGAAAACTCCCGGGCCGTCGTCGAACGCGTGAACGCCAAGCTGCGGGAGATCCAAGACACACTGCCCGATGACGTGAAGATTGACGTCATCTATGATCGCAGCGAACTCATCGGCCGAACCCTGCACACGGTCGTGCACAACCTGGTCGAAGGCGGACTGCTCGTGATTGTCGTGCTGCTGATACTCCTCGGCAGCTGGCGAGCCGGATTGATCGTCGCACTGGCAATTCCTATCTCCATGCTCTTTGCCATGAACATCATGGCAGCTACCGGAATCTCCGCCAGCTTGATGAGCCTGGGCGCGATCGACTTCGGGCTGATCGTCGACAGTTCCGTGATCATGATCGAAAACTGTATCCGGCGGATCGCGCACCATTCACACGGCAAAACGCATATGCAGGTCGTCCGAGAAGCGGCCGTCGAAGTGCGTGAACCCACCATGTTCGGCGAACTGATCATCGCCGTCGTCTATCTGCCGATCCTGACACTCACCGGCACCGAAGGAAAACTCTTCACGCCGATGGCACTGACGGTGCTGTTTGCGCTCGGTGGCTCGATGGTTTTGTCGCTTACCCTGATGCCCGTGCTAGCCTGCGTTGCGCTGCCGAAACAAATGGAGGAACGCGAGGTCTGGCTCATTCGAATCATCAAACGCATCTACCGTCCCTTTGTCACCCTGGCTCTGAAGTTCCCGATCGCGACGGTGATGATCGCTGTCGCATTATTTTTAGCGAGCATCCCCATCGCGATGAACCTCGGTGCCGAATTCATGCCGCGGTTGGAGGAGGGCGACATCCTGATCGAAGGCAATCGACTGCCCAGCGCGACGCTCGAAGATTCGCTCGCAGCCACCACGCAGATCGAAAACATCCTGCGGGAGTTCCCCGAAGTTCGAACCGTCTTTTGCAAAACGGGCCGCCCCGAAATCGCGAACGACTTGATGGGCGTCCAGCAAACCGACGTGTGGGTGATGCTGAAGCCGGTCGAGGATTGGCCGCAACATAAGACCCAAGACGAACTCAAAGAGCAAATGGACAAAGTGCTCCACAGCAAAATCCCCGGCATGGTGTTCGGTTTCTCTCAGCCAATCGAAATGCGCGTGGACGAACTGGTCGCTGGCGTCAAGGCGGACGTCGCCGTGCTCATCTACGGCGATCAAATGGAAGTGCTTGATGCCAAAGCCAAGGAAATCGAACGCATCCTGCGCGACATCCCCGGTGCCGCAGACGTGAAAGCCGATCATCAGGCGAACGCCACCACGGTGACCATCAAGGTTCGCCAATCGCAACTCGCTCGATACGGAGTACACGCCAAGTCGGTGCTCGATACGGTTGCCGCCGCCGGCGGGCATGAAGTCGGCGTGGTTTTTGAAGGTCGAGCCCGATTTCCGATCATGGTCCGATTCCCCGCTCACTGGCGCGAAGATGTGGACCGCCTGCGGCAATTGCCCGTACACACTTCAGCGGAACGCCTGGTCCCGCTCGGAGAATTGGCCGACATCCTGGTGGAGGAAACGCCACCCAGCGTCGAACATGAGGCCGGACAGCGCCGGACCTTTGTGCAATGCAACGTTCGTGGTCGCGACATCGCGAGCTTTGTCAGCGAGGCCCAAAAAGTGATTCGAACGCAAGTCAAACTACCGACCGGCTATCGCATTCACTGGGGTGGCGATTTCGAAAACCTACAGTCCGCGAGTATCCGCCTCTCGATCATTACGCCGATCGTGCTGCTGATCATTCTGCTGCTGCTCTACACCAGTCTTCGCTCGGCTAAACTCGCGCTGCTGATCTTCCTGGCGGTTCCGATCGCAGCCTCCGGAGGCATCCTGGCACTCGCCATTCGCGAAATGCCATTCAGCATTTCCGCCGGAGTCGGCTTCATCGCGCTGTTCGGTGTCGCCGTGCTCAACGGACTGGTCTGGGTCAGCGGCGCCGAGGGACTTCGCAAGCTGGGCATCGCCCCGCGCGAAGCAGCAGCAGAAACCGCGATGATCCGCATACGACCCGTGCTCATGACTGCGATGGTCGCAAGTCTCGGCTTTTTGCCGATGGCGATGAGCACCACTGCGGGCGCCGAAATCCAGCGACCGCTCGCCACCGTCGTGATCGGCGGCCTGATTACCTCCACCTTGCTCACAGCTTTCGTCGTACCCGCCATTTATTCTTGGTTCGTGAAACCCGTGGTTCCTGGCGAGGCGGTCACCGAGTAGACTCCGGCAACACCCGTGCAGGAGTCGATCATGGCGTTGTTGGTTCTCAATTCCGATGAAGTGCGACGCGCGTTGTCGATGCCGGACGCAATCAACGCCATGCGCTCCGCCTTTGCCGCACTGAGTTCCGGCACCGCCGTGGTACCGCACCGCGCCCACCTGCCCATCGAACGTCATGCGGGCATCAGCCTCATCATGCCTGCCTACCTCGATGCTGGCCATCTTGAGGACCAAGCCCTGACCGTGAAGACCGTTTCCCTGTTTGACCATAATCGGGCTCGCGGCTTGGCTCGAATTCAATCCGCCGTCATGGTGTTCGAACCCGACACGGGACGACCGCAGGCAGTGCTTGAAGGAGCGACGCTCACCGCCATCCGCACCGCCGCCGCGTCCGGTTTAGCCACCGAACTGCTCGCCCGCGCCGACAGTCAATCATTGGCAATCTTTGGCGCGGGTGTACAAGCCGTCGCTCATCTCGAAGCGATTTGCTGCGTCCGCCCCATACGCGACGTGTGGATCTACAGTCGTACACGTGAAAAAGCCTCGCAATGGATGGAGGCTCTTGCCCAGCATCGAAACAGCGAACCAACGCCGCGCCATGCTCCGGCAACCCGCCCGCAATTTCACCTGGCCGAAAGCCCGACTGCTGCGTTGCAACACGCCGATATCGTCTGCGCTACCACCACCTCCACCGATCCGATTTTCGATGATGCAGACATTCGACCCGGCATGCACATCAATGCGGTCGGTTCCTTCAAACCGACGGTCCGGGAACTCCCCGCAAAAACGATTGTCCGAGCCGATGTGTTCGTGGACAGTCGCGAGGCAGCGTGGGAGGAAGCAGGCGACCTAATCCAGCCGCTGCAAGATCAACAGATCAATCGGCAGCATATCCGTGCTGAACTCGGCGAGTTGGTGCTCGGTAAAATGTCAGGCCGCACCCATCCGCAAGCGATCACCGTCTTCAAGTCGGTCGGGATCGCCATTCAAGACGCTGCCGCAGCACGGCAGGCACTTGCAAATGCCAAACAACTCGGCCTGGGCACGAGCGTGCCCTGGTAATTTTTCTTGCTGCTTGGTCTCCTGGCACCGTGTGCGTCGCAACGTCGCCCGTAGATCCCTACGGCCCCTTCACGACCACACCGTCTTTCATCACAAAGCCGATTTCTCGCATCAGGCGTATATCGTCGAGCGGATTGCCTCGCACGGCCACGATGTCGGCCAGCTTTGTCGGCTCGATGGTCCCTAGGCGATCATCGATTTTCAGCAGTCGTGCAGCTTCCAAGGTCGCGGACTGGATCGCACGCATCGGCGCCATCCCGCAGGCCACCATCAGCTCGAATTCCTTCGCATTCTCACCGTGCGGCGACACGCCGGTATCGGTTCCGAATGCGATCTTCACGCCCGAGGCTTGTGCTTTGGCAAACGTCGCGCGGATTTCCGGCCCGATCGCGGCCGCCTTCGGTCGAACGACCTCGGGAAAATATCCGGGCTCCTTCGCCTTCTCGGAAACCCATTCGCCCGCCAACAACGTCGGAACCCAATACGTACCCTTCTCGATCATGAGCTTGATTATTTCGTCGGTCATGAAGGTTCCGTGCTCAATCGAGTCCACACCGGCGAGCACCGCGCGACGGATGCCCTCGGTGCCGTGCGCGTGCACGGCGACGATCATGTTGTAGTCGCGCGCCGTAGCAACGACGGCGTGCAGCTCCTCGTCGGTGAACTGCGGGTTGAGTCCGTTCGCAGCGAGACTCAACACGCCGCCCGTCGCAGTCAACTTGATCAAGTCGGCACCGTCTTTGTATCGCTGCCGCACCGCTTTACGCGCGTCTTCCGCTCCGTTCACCACCCCCTCGAGCGGTCCCGGATCGCGACGATACTCCCCGCGCAACGCGTTCGTTGGATCAGCATGGCCGCCCGTGGTTGCCAATGACTTGCCGGCTGTAAAAATCCGGGGCCCGGGAATCCAGCCTTGCTGAATCGCCTTCCGTAACGCAACCGAATTGACACCATTGTCGCCCAAATCACGCACCGTCGTGAAACCAGCCATCAAGGTGATCCGCGCAAACGAAGTCGATCGTAGCGCGAAGTCGGCCTGCTCCATGAAGAAGCGTTCGGTGTACGAGTCCTTCGAATGCTGGGACATCAGATGCGTGTGCATATCCATCAAGCCCGGCATCACCGTGTGCTCGGTAAGCTTGATGAGACGATCACCTTCTTTCGGGGACTGATACCCGGTCGTGACGCTCGCGATCCGGCCATCCTCCACCACGATCGTGACCTCATTTACCGCCTTCGCGTTGCGCCCGTCGATCAATCGCCCCGCATGGATTAAAGTCGCGGCCGAAAGGTTGCCACAACCAAATAACAGCAATAACCCCAACAGGGTTGATACATTGCGAAACATCGCTCATCTCCTTAAAAGCCGCAAAGCGATCACACCGCCAGATCTCCCCGATTCTAACATGAGTCGGGCTAACACGAGACGCTTGCGGGAACCCAACCAGCCGGCTACGATTGACTAATAGATGCGGGCGTAACTCAGTTGGTAGAGTACTAGCTTCCCAAGCTGGCTGTCGCCGGTTCGAGTCCGGTCGCCCGCTCTTGTTTCCAAGGCATTCCGAGTCAAACGAGGTTCGGATATTGGCCCTAAGTTCGGCTCGAGCTCTCGGGTTGTTCGGGCAATGGCATCCGGGAATTCGCGGCGACCCGAACGAAGACCTACCGAGAACATGCTGCGAAAAATGGAGCCGCCGTCGATCGGTTTTTCCGACTGGATTGCAGGTTCCTCGTCGCGCTGAGGTGCCGTGCCGTAGAACTCGAGTCAGCTGACCGTCTTGGCCGACCGGCCGTGATTCCAACGCAAGTTAAGAACAGGCTGCGTCGTCGGTTGTTGGCTGAGCGAAGCACAGTCCGCGAAGGGGTCGAAGGTGGTTGGCACTCCGGTTCCCCGTATTCGCATCGGACGCATCGTTGCCTTTGACGCATGTTGAGATCGGCGCGACTTATGAACACTTTGCGAAGGTCAGCGGAACGGATCAACATCATTCGCTCGTTCACACGCACTCAAGTCGCCGGACTTGTGGTGCTCGGGACCATCTTCGTCAGCGCCGGCCTGATCGGCACGGGATGCAAACGCGAAACACAACCGCTGCAGGTGGTAACGCCGACAGCGGTCAGCGAGTTAACGACTGATCAGGAAGCGTCGATCGAGCGTTTTTGCGCGAGCTGCCACCTGCTTCCGGCTGCGGCAACGTTTCCGAAAGAGGCTTGGCCCGCGGAAGTACGACAAGCGTTTGACTTCTATAAGGCGTCGGGGCGTCGCGACTCCGACGTGCCCACTCAAGAGGATTGCGTTGCCTACTTTCGTCGCGGCGCGCCGGATGGACTGAACATTAATCGGCCGACGATTCCGGATTGGCCACACCGCATCGACCGCATCGCGGTACCCGCGGCCGGCGGAAATCCGTCGACCGCCGGACTGGCGTGGGGAGAGTTGGTCGCTGGCGAACCGCCGGTACTCTTGTACTGCGATATGCGCAATGGCGACGTTGGCTGGGTCGATCCGCGAATCCCCGAGCGACGCGGCAGGTTGGCCACCCTGCGGAATCCCGGACGGCTGCGCATTTGCGACTTGGATCGCGACGGTATCAACGACGTACTCGTTTCTGAACTGGGCAGCTTCCGCCCGGCGGACCATGATCGTGGTGAAGTCGTTTGGCTGCGGCAATCGAAAGAAGGCAAGTGGTCGCCCATCGTGTTGGCGCGGAAGCTCGGACGCGTCTGCGATGTTGCGCCCGTCGACATCGACCAGGACGGTGACCTGGACCTCGCGGTTGCCGAATTCGGTTGGCACAAGACCGGCAGTCTGCTGCTCTTGGAGAACACCGGCTTCCATGATGGCAAAGCCGAATTCAAACCCCGGACCATTGATAAGCGTCCCGGCACGATTGATGTGCACATCACCGACGTCAACGGCGATGGTCGACCTGATCTTGTGGCATTGATCAGTCAGGAGTTCGAAACGGTCGAAGCCTACATCAATGACGGTGCTGGCGGCTTCGAGAAAAAAACGATCAGTCCTCCGGAGGATCCGTCGTACGGTTCCAGCGGTATCGAGCTCGCCGACATCGATGGCGACGGTGACCAAGACCTGCTCTATACCAACGGCGATAGCTTTGACAGCGCCTACCTAAAACCGTTCCACGGCATTCAGTGGCTGGAGAATCGCGGTGAGATCCCGTACGTGAAGCATCGACTTGCGGATATGGTCGGCGCTCACCGGGCCGTCCTGATCGACTTGGACCGAGACGGCGACCAGGACATCGTCGCGGCGGCATTTCTACCGACAAAACGTTCCGAGCCTACAAGCGATCTGCCATCGGTGCTCTGCCTCGAACAGGTCTCGGCCGGTCAGTTCGAGCCGCGCGTGCTGGAGCGAGGTCGGTTCGAACATCCCGCACTGTTGGCTGCAGATTTTGACGGCGATAATGCGGCAGAATTGGCACTTCCCATGTTTCGATTCGAACGCGGCGAGGAAATCCCGCAACTTGAGCTCTGGCGGATTCCTTCCACAACTGGCCGCTGATCAAACTC
>JBJOLO010000422.1:0-3872 GCA_046045565.1 Planctomycetota bacterium
CGACCACCACCTCGCCATGCAGCCAAGCTACCCGTACCACCCATGTGACGATGCACTTTCTTCACACCGTGAGTCGCACGCTGACCGCCGAAGTTATGCCGCTTCATTACACCCGCATAACCGCGACCCTTCGTGATACCGGTCACATCAACGGCCTTCACGCCCGTCAAATCACCGATCGTCACTTGCTGGCCAACCTGATAGCCCTCAACAGCTCCGCGAAACTCCCGCACCACGCGCTTCGGTTCGCAATTCGCCTTTGCCGGGGCCTCCACACCAGCAGCCGCACGATTCTTCGATCGCTTGCTGGCTAGATTCGCAACATGACCACGCTCACTTCTCCGAGCCAACCGGCGGGGCTTATCAAGAAAGCCCAACTGCACGGCGGAATAACCATCCCGCTCGGGAGTGCGGATCTGCAACACATGGCACGGACCGGCTTCGATCACCGTGACCGACAAAGCCTTGCCCGAATCATCAAATATTTGCGTCATCCCGACCTTGCGGCCGAGTATTCCCTTGGCCATTGCTGCATCACCCTTTGCTGGTCACTCGCCGCCAGGATCTTGAGAACCAACGTCCCAGATTACCCGACGAGCATCCAAGTCATAGAGATTCCAAATTACCCAACACCAACCAAATCGTCCTAAACACCACACAATCTTCGGAAACCATCTCTGTCGGCACCAATCGAACAACGCCAACAGTTTTTTGAACCCAACCCGACTTCCTCAACAACCGATCACTTCAAAACTCAACACCTGCACGCGAGACGCGAGCGGGCGGAATTAACGGGTCGAGGCCTTAATCTTAATATCAACACCAGCCGGCAAACTCAGCTTATTCAAAGCCTCGATCGTCTTTGCCGTCGCCTGGATAATGTCAATGAGTCGCTTGTGCGTCCGAATCTCGAACTGCTGACGTGCCTTCTTATCGATGTTCGGCCCCGACAGCACCGTGTATCGTTCAACCCGCGTCGGCAACGGAATCGGTCCGTGCACTTCGGAGTGAGTCCGCTTCGCAGTATCGACGATTTCCAACGCGCTCTGGTCGAGAATCGCGTGGTCGTACGCCTCCATCCTGATTCGAATCACTTCACTCGCCTGAGCCGCCACAGCAACGTCTCCCTGCAATCCTGATTTCTCACCTTAATCCGGACAATTCCAACGCGACTGCAACCGCGGAACTGGCTGGCCCCGGTGCACCTCCGATCACTATGGCGACCGATCGTGACTCATGGGGAATCGACGAGTTTACGGGGCTCAGGATGCAGTGTCAACGGCGGCAAAATGATTTCCTGCCGAAAAAATTCGACGGCAGCGAAAACCACGCGGCCAACAGCCCGTTCCGCTGGTGGCCGATACCGATCTGATGAGGTGATGCAATCGCCCCGACAGGTGGTAGTCCCCGGGCGGTGGATCGCCGCCGGACTACTGCTCGGGACGACCGATGGCATGGAGCGTCGCCATCCTTTCCCGCGTTCGGCTGTGTCGAAACGGAGCCCCGGCGATCAACCAACGGGCCCTGCCCGCCCCAATCCCTACCAAGGCGAAAGTCGCCGAATGGTCCATGAATTCGAGTTGACGCAACTTCCTCCCCCACCTATTGTTCGCCCGCATGACCCCGGCCCATTCCCTTGTCGGCCCATCATGGACAGTGCGATCCCTCGCACTGTTTCTCGGTCTTGCGCTGCCCTGCCTGAACCTGACCGGGTGCGGGCGCTGGAACCCGCCCCCAACCGCGAATCGGCTACCGGTCCCCCGCATGTCGCCCGATTCCGTGGTATTGGAAATTGCCAGCGTGCGGCTGCCCGTTAATTCGGAATTGCAACGGGATTGGTGGAACACGATCGACGAGCAGGCACTGCCGCAGGATGTTCGCGAAAATCTGGCGCAGAACGGCATTCGAGTTGGAATCATTTCGGGGGAAATTCCCAAGCAATTACGAGACGTCCTCGCACAGCCCCAATCGAATCGAGTCGGCGATCAAGACCCGGACTCATCGCAAGGTTGTGTGGTCAGCCAACAGAGACTGCAGCAACGCAGCGGGCGACGTGGCAAGATTGTGACCTCCGAACTTCGCGACGAGATCATTTCGCTGGTGCCGAAGTCAGGGCGAGTCGTTGGGCAGACGTACTATCAGGCTCAATGCCTGTTCTCGATCCGATCCTATCCGCAAGGCGACGGCCAATTGAAATTGGATCTCGTGCCGGAAATCGAACATGGCCAGCCTCGCACTCGCTGGATCGGACAACCCACCGACGGAAGCTTTCGACTCGATACGGGCCGCGAACGGGCTGTTTACAACGAACTCCGATTTGAACCGCGACTGGCCGCCGGCGAAGCGTTAATCCTCACCTGCTCGGACGAATGCAAGGGACTTGGCCGCGAGTTCTTCATTGACACCAAGGGGGATGCGCGGATGCAACGCATTTTGCTGATCCGCCTGGCGCAAACGCAGCTCGACGACCTGTTTTCGCCCGAGAGTTCGCTCGATGAGAGCCTACCTGGTGAACCGCAGTAGGGCGGAGTCGTTTCTCAGGAAGCGTCGCTTCTTCAACAGCATCGGCTCGCTGATGGCAGCTCCCCAAAAGCCCGCGAGGCGAACCGATAGAACACGTCTCTATGGCATTGCGATAACGCAGTCGTGGCGGTTTAATTGGCGGCAGAAGCTCTGGGCGGCCGAAATGCCGGCCCAAACCATTCGCAAGCCGTTGACGCCGTGCATGGCGACACGCACCACGGTTTGACGGGGCTTCTTCGGCTTCGGCCTTCCGCGAACAACAACACACGCAACCGATTTCATTAAGTTCATTAAGCGCCTCCCGGCAGGAGGCCAAAAGGAGCATACGATGGCCCTTGTCCCTCTTCGCACTTTGCTGGATCACGCCGCCGAAAACAACTACGGCGTCGCCGCCTTTAACGTCAACAACATGGAGCAGATCCAGGCGATCATGGAAGCCGCCAAGGAAACCGATTCGCCGGTCATCGTCCAGGCTTCGCGCGGCGCAAGGAGCTACAGCCAGGACAATTACCTGCGACACCTGATGCTCGCGGCTGCCGAACTGTATCCGCAAATTCCCACGGTGATGCACCAGGATCACGGCAACAGTGTCGCGACCTGCATGAGCGCAATCGATAACGGGTTCACCTCGGTGATGATGGACGGATCGCTGAAAGAGGACGGTAAGACGCCGGCCGACTACGATTACAACGTGAAGGTCACGGCGGAAGTCGTGAAATTAGCACACGCGCGGGGTGTTTCCGTCGAAGGCGAATTGGGATGCCTGGGGTCGCTGGAGCATGGTGGCGGCGAGCAGGAAGACGGTCACGGTGCCGAGGGCGTGCTTTCGCGCGAACAGTTGCTGACCGATCCGGTCCAGGCGGCCGACTTCGTGGCCCGCACCGGCGTCGACGCACTGGCTGTCGCCATCGGAACCAGCCATGGTGCCTATAAATTCAGCCGCAAGCCGGACGGTGAAGTGCTGGCGATGAGCCGCATTGAGGAGATTCACAACCGGTTGCCCAACTGCCATCTCGTCATGCATGGCAGTTCGTCCGTGCCGCAAGACCTGCAGGATCTGATCAACAAGTATGGCGGCAAGATGCCGCAGACCTTCGGCGTTCCCGTGGAAGAGATTCAACGCGGCATCCGACACGGCGTTCGGAAGATCAATGTCGACACCGACAATCGCATGGCGATCACCGCCGCCATCCGCAAGGTGCTTTGGGAAAACCCCGACAAATTCGATCCGCGCGACTACCTGAAGCCGGCTCGCGACGCGATGAAGAAAGTCTGCGTTGCCCGCATGGTGGCCTTCGGCCAAGCCGGACAAGCCAGCAAGTTCCGCAAGTAGCCGATGCCCTGCCGCG
>JBJOLO010000452.1:0-5013 GCA_046045565.1 Planctomycetota bacterium
ACGACGCGATCACGCTCGGTGAGATCCGCGACCTGGCGCCTCAGGCCATCGTGCTCTCCCCGGGTCCCTGCACACCGCAGGAGTCGGGCATCTGCCTGGATGCGATCCGACACTTTGCGCCCACGATCCCGATGCTCGGCGTCTGCCTGGGCCACCAGGCCATTGGCGAAGCGTTGGGGGGCCGGGTGGTTCGTGCGAACGAACCGGTGCACGGTCGAGCGAGTCGCATCGTGCATCATCAACAGGGGATCTTCGCCAACCTGGACAATCCGCTCGTCGTGGGCCGTTACCACTCGCTGGTCGTTTCGCCCGACGGGCTGCCCGGCGAGCTGGAGATTACCGCGACGACTCCGGAGGGCGTCGTGATGGCCTTGCAGCACCGCAGCTTTCGATTGTTCGGTGTGCAGTTTCACCCCGAATCGATCCTGACCCACAAGGGATACGAGTTGCTGGCCAATTTCCTGCGGATCGCCGGTCTGCCCGTGGATACCTCGAAGGTGCCCTGCGTGGAGTGGTCGAAGCCCGCCCCTCGCGAAACTCCCCAAGTCGGGACCCCCATCACTTTTTGAGAGGCGCTGTTGTTGTGATCCTGGAAGGATTGGTCTGTACACGATCGACACGTGGCGAGCCGCACGTTGCACCGATGGGGCCGGTAATCGAAGACGAGTTTAAACGACTGGTCCTGCGGCCGTTTGCCACATCAACCACCTGCCAGAATCTGATGCGCGAGCGAGCTGGTGTTTTCCACGTCACCGACGATGTGCAACTACTGGCCCGTGCGGCGGTCGGCCGGTTCGAAGTGGTGCCGGCGGTACGTCCCGCCACCGTGGTCGAAGGCTTTGTGCTCGAGGACTGCTGTCGCTGGTATGAATTCGAAGTTTGCGAGATTGACGACCGCACGGAGCGGGTCACCATGCATTGCGAGGTCGTCGCGCACGGAACCGTGCGCGATTTTTGGGGACTGAATCGCGGCAAACACGCGGTGGTCGAAGCGGCAATCCTGGCGACGCGATTGCACCTGCTGCAAGCCGATACGGTTGCCGACGAGTTCGCTCGCCTCGAGGTGCTGGTCGATAAGACGGGTGGACCTGCGGAGAAATCGGCGTTCGCGTGGCTTCAGCAATACGTCACGGAAACCTACGCGGGAGTGAATGCAGCAGGTGGGGCGTCGTCTGATGCGGGAGGGAGCGAGCCTTGAGCGATCGGGTTATTCAGGTGAACGCGCCGACGCGACTGCACTGCGGCCTGCTCTCCGTCCACGGGCCGGGAAATCGGTTCGGGGGTGCAGGACTGATGGTCAATGAACCGGGCCTTCAGTTGACGATCCGCGCCGCCGAATGCTTCGAAACGACGGGCCCCTTGTCGGAGCGGGTTCGACCGTTCGTGGACTCGTGGATGAAGTTCTCCGCGATTCGCGATTGGCCGGCATGTCGGATTGCGATCGAACGGATCACACCAGCGCACGTGGGACTGGGAACCGGAACGCAATTGGGGCTCGCGATTGCTGCCGGTTTGAATCGATGGCTCGGCCTTCCCAAGCTGGAATGGACCGCCTTGGCAGCCAGCGTCGGACGGGGACTTCGTTCGGCGATCGGCACGTACGGATTCCATCAGGGCGGCTTCCTGGTCGAACGGGGCAAGGCACCCGACGAACCGCTTTCCCCACTCGACTGCCGACTCGATATCCCGACGGATTGGCGATTCGTCTTGATAAGACCGACGCAGGGCGAGGGGTTGTCGGGCGATGCGGAGCACTCGGTCTTCGCAACGAACGGATCGGATAAGGAAGCGATCAGCCAACAGTTGCGCGAAGAGTTGCGTTTACGCATGGTGCCGGCCATGGCTCGCGGCGATTTCGAATCGTTCAGTGAATCACTCTACGCCTTCGGCCATCGATCAGGCCTGTTGTTTTCCAAAGAGCAGGGGGGCCCTTACAACGGTCCCGTACTCCAGGGGCTTGTCGAACTCACACACAAGTTGGGCGTGCAGGGTATCGCTCAAAGTTCCTGGGGGCCCACGCTGTTTGCTGTGGTTCCCAACCACGCTGCGGCCATCGAATTCGAACGCTCACTGATCCGCCATGCGCCCACACCGCTTGCAACGTGTATCGCAACGCCCAACAACGCGGGAGCATCGATCGAGGAACGC
Organism: Planctomycetota bacterium; assembly: GCA_046045565.1. Lineage (GTDB taxonomy): Bacteria > Planctomycetota > Planctomycetia > Pirellulales > Pirellulaceae > VGZA01. Next base: position 2,149 of record JBJOLO010000452.1, read on the forward strand.
TAGTCGACTGTCGCAGAAGATCTGCAACCGGACGCGCGGCGACGATTTCGATCGTTCCATCTCCCATAGTCATGCGTACGTCGTTGGAGTAGAAAACAGGGCAGTCAGAAACGACCCAGGAGCGGATCATGGTGGAGTTAGGCGTCAATATCGATCACGTGGCAACCGTTCGACAGGCTCGTCGCACAACGGAACCCGATCCGGTTGCTGCAGCCGTCCTTGCGGAACTTGGCGGAGCCGACGGCATTACGATCCACCTGCGGGAAGATCGCCGCCACATTCAAGATCGCGACTTGGAGATCCTGCGGAAAACGGTCTCGGTCAAACTGAACCTGGAACTGGCCTGCAGCGATGAGATGGTTGCGATTGCGGCGCGGGTGAAACCCGATCAGGCGACCTTGGTCCCGGAACGACGGGAGGAAGTGACGACCGAAGGCGGACTCGACGTCGTTCGATTTCGCAACCAAGTCGGCACAGCCATTCGGCGTCTCCGCGATGCCGGCATCTACGTCAGCCTGTTCCTTGATCCGGATCGGGAAGCGATCACGCTGGCCAAGGAACTCGACGCCCAAGCGGTAGAACTGCATACGGGTCAGTATGCATTGGCTGGCAACCACGATCGCAGCGCCGAGCTACAGAAGCTTCAAACGGCCGCTGCCCGAATCCGGGAACTCGGACTGGGGCTGCACGCGGGGCACGGCTTGAATTACCACAACGTGCGATCGATCGCCTGGATTCCCGAAATGCACGAACTGAATATCGGCCACGCCATCGTTTCCCGCGCCGTACTCGTCGGCATGGAGCGGGCCGTGCGGGAAATGAAGCAAACCATTTCCGAGGCCCTGATCCATCGGGCTTTGTAGCCCGAACCCGTTGAGCCTATCGAACACGATCCCAAGCCGGCGCAACCCGGTTGTCGATCGAGTTAGCTTTCCACAGCAGTTGGCTTTCCACAGCAGTTGCTTTTCGCAGCCTTGGCTTTTCGCAATTCGAGTCGCGTAGAGATCAGGAGTCGGAGTTGCGAGTCGGCAGATCAGGCGTTGACTCGACCGGCCGGTCCTTTCGAACCACCAGTCCCAAGGCACGCCACACGAAGTATTGCAGGCCGATAAGCAAGAACAGGCCGGAGACGATGGCAAGAGGTGCGATTACGATCCCCCGCGACGTCATGCCGTAGGTCATCGAGAGCAGCACTGCCAGGGCGCCGAAGACTCCCAGGCCCAGCAGCATTCCTGCGGCGACCGGGATACACCCTGCGTTTCTCGACCCGTCCGAGCGAGAACTCGATGGCCGTTCAGACGGAGTAGACGTCACGTTCGCTCGATCGCTTTCTCGTTGACCGCTTTGTCGTTGACCGCTTTGTCGTTGACCGCTTTCTCGTTGACCGCTTTGTCGTTGATCGCTTTGTCGATGATCACTTTCCGACGCGGGCTTTCCGCAAGCCGGATTCTCAGTCAATGAATTCCGGGACGACAAGCTGCGGGATCACGCCCGCTGCGTAGCCTCGTCGCAAGAGCAGCGCGACTGCTTCGCGACCCCGCGGTCCGAAGTCGAGGGTCCAGTCGTTGACGTACATGCCGACAAACTTGTCTGCCTTGCCATGATCGAGGCCTCGCCCGAACTGCAGGGCGTAATCCAGCGCAGGCCGGCGATGCTCCAACCCATACTGGATGCTCTCGTGCAGCAGGCGATTGACATCATGTGCGACTTTCGGGCCCAGGTCTTTACGCAATCCGTTGGCTCCGAGCGGCAGTGGCAACTTTGTTTCCTGGTACCACCACTCGCCCAGGTCCACGATGCGGCAGAGGCCTTGGTCTTGATAGGTCAGTTGCCCTTCGTGGATGATCAGCCCGGCATCGACCGGGGTGCCCTGATAGGTTCCGGCCTCCGTAACATCCAGGATTTGATCGAACGGGACGACGACGTGTTTGAAATCGCTTCCTAAACAGAGTCGCAAGGCGAGAAAGGCTGTCGTGAGGGTGCCAGGCACCGCAATGGTCTTGGACTTCAACGCGTCCAGCGAGAGGTTTTCGCGCGCAACAATCATCGGGCCGTATCGGTCCCCCATGCTCGCCCCGCAACTGCACAGCAGGTACTTGTCGGAGAGGTAGGCGTACGCATGCAGGCTCAGTGCGGTCAGTTCGAGCTCCCCCTGAAACGCCCGGCGATTCAGGGTCTCGATATCGACCAACTCGTGTTCAAAGCGATACGGGCCGGTATCGATCGTATCCTTCGCGAGTGCGTAGAACATGAATGCGTCGTCGGGATCGGGACTATGCCCTACGCGAATGAGTATTTTCGTCTGTTCGGCGATGCTCACGGGTCAAGTTTCCCCATTAAAGTCATGAATTAGTCCGTTTATGATGCCGCATTCCCGCCGAACTCGCAATGACCGGTTGCCTCCGCCGCCCCTGACAGGCTGCAGCGCGAGGCAGACAACGCAGACACCGGATCGTCCATCTTCATCTGTCCGTGCTCGCTGCAGCCGGCTGTTGACGGGGATCAATCCAAGGGGCCAACCGCAAGATGGAACCCGCGTTAACGGCTACGGAACAGGGCGGCTTCTTGAGCCTTGCCGGGCGGGGGCTGTGCGTGGGCTGAAAATCATTCCGATTCGTTGATTTTGCCCATAAACCGCGCTGGCATCCAATACAAGACACACACGTTTTGGACCCGGCCCGATCGGACAGCGGATCGAACGTGTGTGTCTCGAAATAAAGAGACGTGATCCAGAATGCGTATTTCTCCGCGTCACAGTGGCTGTCTGCGGGGGGCTCCAGAGGGGGCGGGGTGGCTGTCTGCCGATCCGCCTTTTGCGAGCGAGCAAGATGAGGGGCAGGGAGTTGGGAAGGGAGTGCGGGATTA
>JBJOLO010000672.1:0-6758 GCA_046045565.1 Planctomycetota bacterium
TCGAGAATCGACCCGGAATCTCTCCTCACCCCCGGGCCCCTCTCCTCCGAGAATACCGAGGAGAGGGGAGAAATATCTTTTCGCGCTGCGGGCCGGGTAGCATTTGCGTGATTCGGATTGATCGCCACACATCGACACACACTGTCGCAATCGAATCGTCACGCACTCGCAAACGCCCCCGCCCCCAACAACCCTCCGCTCCCCTAGCCTCGATCTTTTCCGAGTCGAGCCCCCAACATTCTTCAACTCCCCTCGCCTCGGTATTCTCCGAGGAGAGGGGTCGGGGGTGAGGAGTCAATCCGCCGGCACTCACCAAACACAACCCCCAATCCCAACTCGCGCGATCCCATTCCCGTTCCATTTGCATTCAAGGCTTGTGCCTCGAGAATCGACCCGGAATCTCTCCTCACCCCCGGGCCCCTCTCCTCCGAGAATACCGAGGAGAGGGGAGAAATATCTTTTTCGCGTTGCGCCCCGGGTGGCATTTACGTGATTCGGATTTATCGCCACACATCGACACACACTGTCGCAAGCGAATCGTCACGCACTCGCAAACGCCCCCGCCCCCAACATCCCTCCGCTCCCATCGCCTCGATCTTTTCCGAGTCGAGCCCACACCATCCCTCCGCTCCCCTCGCCTCAATCTTTTCCGAGTCGAGCCCCCAACATTCTTCAACTCCCCTCGCCTCGGTATTCTCCGAGGAGAGGGGGCGGGGGTGAGGAGTTTTCCCTGGCTGACCCAAATGGGGTTTTCGAGTACACTGGCACCGCACCGTTGAGAAATCTACAGGCACCGGAAATTAAGGACACTCGTACATGAAGCCTATCGTTGTGGCATCGATTGCATTAACCGCCCTTTGCTGGGGCATCTATGGCCCGGTTCTCCACTGGGGTCAGGCCGAGATGGGAATGAGTCGACTACGGGCTTTCTTGTGCGTGGGACTCGCCTACTTCGTGATCGCCGTCATCGTGCCGTTCGCCTTGATGCAAACGATGGAGACGGACAAGGCATTTACGGTAAAGGGGTTCATTTGGAGCTCCGCTGCCGGAGCTGCCGGTGCCTTTGGCGCTTTGGGGATTGTGCTGGCCATGTCGAATGGCGGAAAGCCGGTCTACGTGATGCCGCTCGTGTTTGGCCTGGCTCCCGTCGTCAATTCGTTTTTCACCATCTATATGGCAGGTAAGTGGAGTGAGGTTAGTCCGTGGTTCCTGTCCGGCTTGATCCTGGTCGGCATGGGAGCGGCCATGGTGTTGTTCTTCGCGCCATCGAGCGGTCCGGCCCACGCGGCGCCGGCAAAGCCAGCGGCAAAGGTGGAGCAAGGCGAAAGCAGTTCAAGCAAGCAGGACGGTGACGCGGCGACGGAGGCCGCTGAAAAGCACTAATGGCCGCTGAAAAGCACTAATGGATTGTGTCCAACGACTTGTACGCGACAGGCAGCTTTGACAGCGGCTGCGCATCGATGACACCCGAAGACACCATGCGGCGGATCGACGAGTTGCTCAGCCATGTCTGGATGGTGCGTACCTTTTTGAAGCACAGCGACGAAGCGCAGGAAGATGACGAACTCGCCGAAGTGCATCGCGAACTCTACGACTATATGCTCGCACTTGGCGGATTATGGAAGGACGGAGATGCAGCGGGCTACTTGAGGCAAGCCAGAAAAAAGCTCGCGAAGCTTCGCAAGTGCACCGAGCTTTTTCTGCAAATCCAGCCGGAAATCTCCGAGCACACTAACTTCAAGATGGCAGCCCAATCGCTCGCCGCAGCCGTACGCGATATCGCCGCCATGCTTGATGTACAACCATCGGAAGAATCCGGAACCACCTGACGCAACAACCGGGCAGATCGCAAGCCACCCAACACAACCAGGAGATGCCGTAGGCGGGGACCCCGGCGTAAAAGACAGCAACCAGCCGAGCCTTGGCAGAACCATGGCCGCACGAACGCTGCTCTCTTACACGTACGTTTTTTTGACGCAGCGAGTTGATTGGACAGACTGAAGGCGGGCGAGGCAGTGAGTAACGCGGTGAGCGACACGATTGCCGATTTTCAGGTTCGAGCCAAAGCGATGCGGACCGAGGTGGAAGCTGCGCTGGCGGCTTGCACGCAGTACCCGGCCGATTGTCCTGCGAAACTTGGCGAGGCGATCCGGTACAGCCTGCTCGCGCCGGGCAAGCGATTGAGGCCGCTGCTGGTGTTAATGGCGGCCGAGGCGTGCGGGCAGGACCGTGGCAAGGCGATGCCGGCGGCCTGCGCGGTGGAAATGATCCACACCTATTCGCTGATTCATGACGATCTACCGGCCATGGACGACGACGAACTGCGTCGTGGGATGCCAACCTGCCACATTAAGTTTGGGGAAGCGGTGGCCATTTTGGCGGGCGATGCGTTGTTGGCCCAGGCATTCGAGGTGCTGGCGACGGGGATTCACCCCCCGGACATCGCCTCCCGCTGCGTGGCCCTGCTCGCCCAAGCAGCCGGTCCGACCGCCCTGGTAGGCGGTCAGGCTGACGACCTGGAATGGGAATTTCGAGGCGGTCAATTGGCCGACCTGGAGGCCATTCACCGCAGAAAAACGGGGGCTTTGCTCAATGTTTCGCTCATCCTGGGCGGTACCGTGGCCGTGGCGGGCGATGAACCCCTGACCGCCCTGGGCACGTATGGCAGAAAATTGGGTTTGGCGTTTCAGATCGTCGATGATTTACTAGATCTACAGGGCGATGCGGAAAAGCTCGGCAAAAAGGTCGGCAAAGACTCCAGCCGAGGTAAACTGACATTCCCTGGACTGTTGGGCGCGGAGGAGAGCGCCCGCCGGGCGGCGACCCTCGTGGACGAGTCGATCGCTGCTTTGGAAATGTTCGGGGCCCGCGCGGAACCGTTGCGGGGCCTCGCTCGTTATGTACTGGAAAGGAATCATTAGTTCGATGCACAAGTGGCTGTCCAAAATCGACTCCGCGATCGCCCTGCACTCGATGACCAACAGCGAGTTGCAGGAATTGGCCGAGGAAATGCGCGAGGTGCTTTGCAATTTGCTCAGCACCCGCAGCGCTCACTTTGCGTCCAATCTCGGAGTGGTCGAACTCTGCCTCGCTCTCCATAGTGTCTTTGATTTCCGCACCGATCGACTGATCTGGGATACCGGTCATCAAATTTATCCGCACAAGTTGGTCACCGGGCGGTATCACGAATTCGCCACCATCCGCACCAAGGGCGGATTGATGGGGTACCCGAACCCCCGCGAAAGCGAGTATGACCTGTTCATGACCGGCCATGCCGGCTCCAGCGTTTCCACCGCGCTGGGATTGCGAAGCGGCGACGAGCTGATGAAGCAGACGCAGCGCCGCTCCGTTGCCGTCATCGGCGATGGCGCGTTCCCCTCCGGCATCGTCTACGAAGCCATGAACAACGCCGGCGGATTGAACTCGGATCTGCTCGTGATCCTGAACGACAATAAGATGTCGATCTGCCCGCGCGTCGGTGGCATGGCCAGCTATCTCGATCGACTCCGCACCACACCGTTCTACTCCGGTCTGAAAACCGAGGTCGTTAAGGTACTCAACAAGGTCCCGCTGTTCGGCGATCCCGCCGAGCGGTTCCTTGCGCAGCTGAAAGAAGCGGTCAAAGCCGGCCTGCACGGCGGCATGCTGTTCGAAGACCTCGGCTTCCGTTACCTGGGTCCAATCGACGGACATAACCTTCCGGTACTGCGAAAGTATCTGGAGATGGTCAAGTCGCTACGCGGGCCGATCCTGCTGCACGTCGTCACAGAAAAGGGACATGGCTATCACCCGGCCGCTCAGGACCCGGTTTATTTCCATAGCCCGCCCGTGTTCTGCGATGAGAATGGCACGCCGGTTGTGAAGCGCGCTGGCGGCGGCCCGGCCTATACCGACGTCATCAGCGATGCGATTCGTAGCCAAATGATGGCCAACCCGCGCGTGACGGTGCTAACGGCCGCCATGTGCCAAGGGAATAAACTCGAATCGATCCGCGATGAATTCCCCGACCGGTTCTTCGACACCGGGATCTGCGAATCACACGCGGTCGCATTTGCTGCCGGGCAGTGCAAAGCCGGCATGCGGCCGATCGTCGACATTTACAGCACCTTCCTGCAACGCAGCTTCGACCAGGTATTCCAGGAGGTCGCGCTGCAAAACCTGCCGGTTGTGTTCACGATGGACCGCGCCGGCGTCACCGGACCCGATGGCCCGACCCATCACGGTTGCTTCGACATCCCTTACATGCGGATCTTCCCGAACATGATCGTCATGGCTCCGGGTGATGCCTGGGATGCAAAGGCGATGGTCGAGTTCTCCCTGAAACAAGAATCGCCCTCCGGCATCCGCTATCCCAAAGCCGCGGCCGTAACGCTTTCCGGCGAGCGGAATCCGATCGAACTGGGACAGTCTGAAGTGTTGCAGTGGGGCCGCGACATCATGCTATTCTGCTGCGGAACCTTGCTGAACGAAGCGCTCAAGGCGGCCGAGTCCTTACGAGCCGAAGGATATGACGTGGGGGTGGTCAATGCCCGCTTCATCAAGCCGCTCGATCGCGCTACCCTCGAACGGGCACTACGGGAAGCACAGTGCGTGGTCACGATCGAGGAAGGATGCTTGATGGGCGGCTACGGCAGCGCAGTGCTCGAGGCCGCCAGCGAAATGGGGCTCGATACCTCGCGCATTGTGCGGCTCGGAATTCCCGATCGATTCGTCGAACACGGCGAAAGAAACGAACTACTTGCCGACCTGGGTCTGGATGCCGCCGGCATCGCCCGAGCGAGCCGCGAGAGCGTCGCCAGAGGAAATGTGTATGGATCCGAGCGCGAGCTCTAAAACGACTGAGCCCGACAACGCCTCGCGACCGACCACCACATTGCCTCCCTGGGTAACCCATGGTCGTACCTCGCCTCCCGGCCCCAGGACCATCGTCCTGGGCGCTGGCGAACGACAGGTGGTCCGCGATGAAGCCGCTATACTCATGCCGACCATCGAGCGGCATTGCCAAGTCGTGCTGTATGACCTGGAGTTCTCTCACGACATCAGCAAGGTCGATGCCGACTTGGCGATCGTGCTCGGAGGCGATGGAACGTTGCTGCGCGTCGCCACACGCATGCAATCCAACCAAATCCCGGTCGTGGGTGTGAACCTGGGAAAACTGGGCTTTCTAGCAGAACTGTCACCCGAAGAGCTACTGCATTCACTGCCTGATATCTGCGCCGGACGCTGCCGCATCCAACATCACCTGATGTTTGAATGCACGGTACTTCGAGACGGACAGGTGCTGCAGCGCCGGCTGGGACTGAATGAAACGGCAATTCGAGGCGGACCGCCGTTCGCAATCGTCGAAGTTGATCTTTACGTTGACGCAGAATTGGCGACCTCCTATAGTTGCGACGGCCTGATCATCAGCACCCCGGTCGGCTCGACAGCGCACAACCTTTCCGCAGGAGGACCGATCCTGCGAAAAACGCTGGAGGCGTTCGTGGTTTCCGCCATCAGTCCGCATACCTTGACGGTTCGCCCCGTCGTAGATGATGCGGACCGCGTGTATGAGGTAGTGGTTCGCGATCCGCACGGGGAAACAGCCGTCGTCGTGGACGGACGCCTCGTGCACCGACTGACGGCACACGACCGGGTGCGAGTGATGCGAGCCAAACCGACCTTTCAACTGGTGGAGATACCGGGTCGGCACTACTACCGGACCCTGCGCGAAAAACTGCATTGGGGTGGAGATCCCCGCAGCAAAACCTAGCCCATCCCGCAACAAGCAACGCTCGCTCATTTTGCATTCATTGCACGGAGGCAATCGTCATGCAAGTCGTTTTCCGTCGGCTCCTGCCACGCCTGTTACTGAGCCTTCTGCCATGCGTAAGCGTCCCGGTTGCGCTCGTCGCCGATGAACCCCAACCGGCCGCCACCGCACCGGCCGCCACCGCACCGGCAACCGACGAACCGAAAACGGAGGACGACAAGACCAACCCGGCTGACGAGACAACGGCGGAGGTCGCTCCGGAATCCGAAGAGCCGAAACCGTTGTCCGCCGATGAAGCGAAGTTGCGGGACAAACTGAGCGCGTCAGTTAAGCGTGCTGCAGCCGACCAAACGTTCGACCTGCGTTACAAGTTTAAAGCAAACGAACGCGTGTCGTGGACGGTTCAACATCTGGTCACGCATGAAACCAGCGTGAAAAACGTCAAGCAAACGGCGAAGAGCCGAAGCGTCTCGACGAAGGTCTGGAAGATTGAGAAGGTCGAGGCTGACGGCAAAATCGTATTTGAATACTCGGTGGACAATGTCGACATGTGGCAGCACGTGTCGGGCCGCCCCGAGGTTCGATACAACAGTCAGAAGGACAACGATGCGCCTCGCGAGTACGCTCAGGTCGCCAGCATGATCGGTGTTCCGCTGACGCTGGTCACGATGGATCCGCACGGCACGATCATCGACAAAACCTATCCGACGAAGGGCGTGACTCCGACGGTCGCCGAATTGGCGATCCCGCTGCCCAAGACACCGGTGAAGATCGGCGCCGAGTGGACGCTGCCGGAGGAAGTGAAGCTGTCGCTCGACGACAAACGCATCCTCCGCGTACAGATCCGCCACGTCTACCGACTGGAAAACGTCGAAGACAAGATTGCGACGATCGCGATTCGAACCCAGATCGTCACTCCGATCGACGACCCGAAGATCCAGGGCCGCTTGCTGGAACGGATGAAAAACGGATCCGCCCGCTTTGACCTCGAATCAGGCCGCTTCAT
>JBJOLO010000525.1:0-3471 GCA_046045565.1 Planctomycetota bacterium
TTGAAGGGAAAAACGTGTTCTGGTTATCGGGTCGTTTGCAGGATACGGCCGATCTGCAACACCACATCGTTGCGACCTGCACCGCGATCGCAACCTCGACGGGCAAGCTTGTACCTCGCAATGATGTCGCCAATGCGCGGCAGCGAGTTGGTGTTGCCTTACGCAAGCACAACGACGATGGCGTCCACACCTATCGCATCCCCGCGCTGACCACGTCGGTCAAAGGAACCTTACTCGCCGTCTACGACATGCGGCGGCGTATGGGACGCGATCTGCAGGAAGACATCGATATCGGGCTTAGCCGCAGCACCGATGGCGGACGCACTTGGGAGTCGCCGCGGGTCATCATGGATATGGGCGAGTATGGCGATTTGCCTCAAGCACTAAACGGCTGCAGCGATCCCGGGATCATCGTGGATCAGCAAACGGGCGAGATCTTCTGCTTTGCGGTCTGGATGCATGGAAAACCGGGTAAGCATCAGTGGAGCGATGACGGTTCCGAACCGGGATTCGAGATCGGCAAAGCTGCTCAACTCTTAATGGTACGATCGCAGGACGACGGGTTAACGTGGTCGAAACCCGAAAACGTAACTCGAAAGCTGAAACAAGAAGCATGGTGGCTGCTCGCACCGGCACCGCAATCGGGCTTCTGCCTATCGGACGGAACTTTGGTGATGCCGGTACAAGGCCGCACCGGACGCGAGGCCTTGGAGACGTTCGCAACGATCATGATCAGTCGCGATCATGGCCGTACGTGGTCGGTAGGCAAACCTGGCTACACGGGTGGAAATGAATGTCAGGCAGCGCAGCTGGGTGACGGCTCGATCATGCTCAACATTCGCAACGATCACGAACGATTCCGCGCAGTCGTCGTGACGAAGGATCTGGGACAGACATGGGAGCCGCACGCGACCAGCCGTAAGACGCTGATCGAGCCGAACTGTAATGGAAGTCTTTTGCGTTTTGATTACGCAGTCGACAAGCAGCCGCAGCATGTTCTGCTGTTCGCAAATCCACACTCGCAAACAGGCCGCACGCATCACACCGTACAGGTCAGCTTCGACGACGGACTCACCTGGCCGGACTCGCATCACTGGATGTTGGACGAAGGACGCGGCGCGGGGTATCCAAGTCTTACGCGGATTGATGCCGAGCATGTGGGGATCGTGTACGAGGGTAGTCAATCGCATCTGGTGTTTGAAAAGTTGCGGCTGGTTGATCTGCTCGAACCGACGCGTCGGCACGCGTCGCGCGACGTTTGGCAACGCGAAGTATCCACCGAGGGCGCACGGTTTCTTGCCCAGCGCAGGCAGTCGCCCCCTTTTGGTGCTCAGGATTTTGACCTCGACGGTCTGCGGGCCGGCATGGGCAGTCGGCAGGAACCGACTGTGCCGGGCGTGAAACTCGACAAGATCAAAGTGGGGAATATCCCTTGCGAATGGGTCGTGACTCCTGAAGCGGATCCTGACGTGCGATTCCTGTACTTGCATGGCGGCGGATGGGTTTCGGGATCGGGCGGCAACTACCTGCCGCTGGCGGCCGAGATTTCTCGCTCCGGCAAGTGCGCGGTGCTGCTCCCCGATTATCGGCTGGCCCCAGAGCATCCGTTTCCGGCCGGACTCGATGACTGCGTGGCCGCGCACGAGTGGCTGGTGGCGAACGGACCTGCTGGTGCCAGTCCGGCGAAAGCGACTTGGGTCGGGGGCGATTCCGCCGGCGGCAATCTGACGCTGGCCACGCTCCTCGCGCTGAAGGAGCGCAAGCTGCGAATGCCTGCGGGTGGCGTCGCCATTTCGCCGGCCACGGACTTCACTTTGACAAGCCAAGCGCTGAAGTCGGTCTACGATCCGATCATCAGTTCGCGTACGATGCCCGAGTTTCGCGAGCGATACCTGCGCGACGGCGATCCGCGTCAACCGCTCGCTTCGCCGCTCTTCGGCGACTATCGCGGTCTCCCGCCGCTGCTCATCCAACTGGGAGAACACGAGATGCTGCGCGACGACGCGATCCGCGTCGCGAAGAAGGCCCGCGCCGACGGCGTGCCGGTCACGCTCGAAATCTGGCCCGGCATGGTCCACGTCTTTCAAATTCGCGGACTGCCGGAGTCACGCGAGGCGATTCAACGTATCGGCCGCTTCATGCGAGGCGAGGAACTCGCGGGTATCGATCGTGGGCCTCAAGACCAAGACAAAGGGCAATAACAAACGGCCCTTAACAAGCATCTCCGACGTGCTACGACTTGTCGTCGTTTTTTCGATCCCCGCCATTCGCATTTTCATGTTTCGAAGGTAAAGCCATGAGCGATTTAGTAAACTCCTCGAGTAGAAACGCGGCCTGTCGCTCGCAAGGTATTCGTCCAGATCGGCGATGGTTACTCGCATGGCTTTTGGCATGTGTCTTTACGGGGTTGGCCAACGCGGAGACCTTTCATGTATCGCTTCAGGGCAATGACGCAGCCTCGGGAACGGCTACGGCTCCTTGGCGCACACTGCAGCATGCCGTCGATGCATTGCAGCCCGGCGACACAGTACTGATTGGCCCAGGCAATTATCGCGAACGGATTACGGTGCGTCGTGGCGGGACATCCGCAGCCCCGATCACGGTCTCGGCACTGCCTGGCGCTCGCGTGGTTATTTCGGGTGCCGATCTGTTTTCCGATGGCTGGAGCAAAGTCGATGGACTCGACGGCGCTTTCAGTCACGACTGGCAATTGCGATTTCCGATCAACGGTCCCAACGACTTGACCCATCCTGGCGACAAAGAGCATCAATTGACCGGCCGAGCGGAACAGGTGCTGCACAATGGCCGGCTGCTGCGGCAAGTCTTGCGCCGTGAACTTCTGGCCGAGGATACATTCTTTGCTGACCTGGATGGAAAGAAACTCTTCGTCTGGTTGCGAGACGGCAGCGATCCCGCTCGATCCGATCTGGAAGTCAGCACGCGCTCGCAATGGCTCGCAGCGGAGCCTGGTGTATCCCATGTGCATGTTCGCGGGATCACGTTTCGATACGCTGCGAATCACGCGCAACGTGGCGCCTTCTTTCTCGCTGGCGGAAACGCGCGCGGTTGGCAAGTCGAGGACTGCGTATTCGAGCGAGCGAACGGGCCGGGGGCGTCGTTCTCAGGAACAGGACACGTCATCCGGCGCTGTGAGTTTCGGGACAATGGACAAATGGGGTTCGGAGCCTATGCCTGTCACGATACGTCGCTGGTCGATTGCGGCATCTACCGCAACAACACCAAAGGCTACTCCACCGCCTGGGAGGCAGGAGGCCTGAAGGTCGCAATGTCACGCGGCTTCGCCCTGCAACGTTGTCGCGCCGTCGATAATCGCGGTCCGGGGATTTGGTATGACATCGGCAATGAAAAGGCCGAAGTCGCCCATTGCTACATCGCCGACAATGACGAGGCGGGGATCTTCTATGAGATCTCCTTCGGACTGCATGCCCATGACAACTTGATTGTGAACAA
>JBJOLO010000629.1:0-3886 GCA_046045565.1 Planctomycetota bacterium
AACGCACCATGGCACTGATCTCGATGCGACAACTGCTCGACCACGCGGCCGAACATGGCTACGGGGTCCCGGCGTTCAACGTCAATAACCTGGAGCAGGTCCAGGCGATCATGCAGGCGGCCGACAAGACCAACAGCCCAGTGATCATGCAGGCCTCGGCGGGTGCACGTAAGTACGCCGGTGAGCCTTTTCTCCGGCATCTCATTGAGGCGGCCATCGAGAGTTATCCTCACATTCCGATCGTCATGCACCAAGACCATGGTACGAGTCCCTCGGTGTGTGTTCAGTCGATCCGCTCGGGATTCTCGAGCGTGATGATGGACGGCTCGCTGAAGGAGGATGGTAAGACACCGGCATCCTACGATTACAACGTCGATGTGACGCGGCATGTGGTGCGTATCGCTCATGCAGTCGGGGTTTCGGTCGAGGGTGAACTCGGCTGCTTGGGTTCACTCGAATCCGGTCAGGCGGGTGAAGAGGACGGACATGGGGCGGAGGGACTTCTCTCCCACGATCAGCTCCTCACCGATCCCGATCAGGCCGCCGATTTCGTAGCAAAAACAGGTGTCGATGCGCTGGCAATCGCCATCGGCACCTCGCACGGCGCCTACAAGTTCTCGCGGAAGCCTACCGGTGACATCCTCGCGATCAACCGTATCCGTGAGATCAACGCAAAGATTCCGAATACTCATCTCGTGATGCACGGGTCATCGTCGGTCCCGCAGGAGTGGCTACAGATCATCCGCGAGAACGGCGGCAAGCTACGCGAGACTTATGGTGTTCCTGTAGAGGAAATCCTCGAGGGCATCAAACACGGCGTTCGCAAGATCAATATCGACACCGATATTCGCTTGGCCATGACCGGAGCGATCCGACGTTCCATGAATAAAGATCCAGCCGAGTTCGATCCTCGCAAGTACATGAAGGAAGCGATGTTAGCCGCGAAAGAGATTTGCATCGCTCGCTACGAGGCTTTCGGTTGCGCTGGCAAGGCAGCCAGCATCAAGGTGCTGCCGCTCGAAACGATGGCGAAGCGATACGCAGCCTGAAAAAAGCCGTGAGCAACCACTCACGGCTTTTTTTTGTATATCTGGTCGAACCGCTGCTCTAGTTCGGCGTTGACACCTCGCAGTTGGTCAACAACTTCCTTGGCCCAGTCGAAATAAGCCCGCTGGCGTTCTATCGGCCAACTTTGCGGCGGGCTCGCAACCATGCTTCGAAGATTGCAAATCTTATCGGCGAGTTTTACCTGCTTCGCCTCCTTCGATGAGCCACGGGCGCGGGTAATCTGCAATTTTTTTCGGACTCGCCAGTCTAGTGTTCGCTCGTCGGTCACTTCCATGACGATCTGTGCAACACGCTCGCCAAACTCCCCCTGTAATTCTTGTACCGACGTCTGCGTATCCTCTATGGTGTCGTGAAGCAGAGCTGCAGCCAGCACCGTGGCATCGGTTACGCCGCCCTCGAACCACAACACATGAGCAAGATCGAGCGGATGGTTGATATAAGGCACTCGGCCCTTACCCTTGCGACGCTGGTCACGATGTTTCCACGCAGCGAAACGTACGGCGTGGAGCACGAGGCCCATGCCCTCGTCGTGGTCTGTGGTACGTCTTGCGGGAACCATACGTCAGGATAGTGGCGAACTTAGGCTAGCCGCGGCGTACAATCGATAATCATGGTTAGAAGCATCTGCGATATCTCGGATGACAATCCGGGTAAAGTAAGAACAGCAAAACCCCTTTTCCGACATTTTGGCGTGCGGAGCAAGTTCCACGGTCCCATCACCACCATCAGATGCCATGAAGATAACGCGTTGCTTAAGCAGGTCCTCGGCACGCCGGGCCGCGGGCAGGTAATGGTAGTGGATGGTGGGGGGTCGTTAGATCGCGCGCTGTTCGGCGACGTACTCGGTTCCTTGCTGCGAGATAACGACTGGGCGGGCATCGTCATCAACGGAGCCGTACGCGATGTCGAGAACCTGAAGACTATGCCGGTCGCCGTTCGGGCGCTCGCGGTATGCCCGACGATGCCGTTGAAGCTCGGTACTGGAGAACGAGACGTATCGGTGACATTTGCAGGCGTTACATTCGTCCCGGGTCATTGGCTCTACGCAGACGAGAACGGAATTATCGTCAGCGAAATCAATTTGGACTGATCGATTGATGGCGTTTTAGCGACACCGCTATGGTCAGCCCGTCATAACCGACGAACCTTGCCGTTCAAATCTGCGGGTCGAACAGGTGCCTTGGATATCGGATGGCCCACGTGGACGAAGCCGATGATTGACTCTTCAGCCGAAAGCCCGAGAGCTGCTTTGACGTTAGGGTTATACGCATGTGAACCCGTTTTCCACGCGACCCCTAAACCCATAGACTCCGCAGCAATCCAAAGATTTTGAATAGCGGCGCCTACGGCCACCCACTGCTCCACTTGGGGGACTTTCGGATGGTCACGTGTCACGGCTGAGACGACGATAAGAACAGGTGAACGCAGCGCCTTTGAAAACTCACGCGAGACAGCTTCGTCATCAGCCTCAGGGGATTTTTCCTTCAAAGCCCCCGCCATAGCGCGCCCGAGAAGTTCGCGGGACGACCCCTCGAGAATAGTGAAGCGCCACGGACCTAGTTGACCGTGATCCGGCGCGCGAACCGCTGCAGTCAACAACGCGTCGACTTGCGTCGCCGAAACGGCAAGATCAGAGAACTTCTTAGTTGAGCTGCGCGAGGCGATGAGCTCGAGCGTGCTTCCAATCGGTACAACCGAATTTGTGCCTGTCAACCCACTATCCTCCACCCGAGATGCGGGTGGAGGATAGCGTAAATCGATTAGATTTACTTTGGTCGAATCGGCGGGATGATTGGCGGCTTGAGCATGTCTCTATCCCGAGGTTTACTCCCCGAAGCACTGTACTCTGAAAGAAACTCAAGAAGGGTCTGAAACAAGATGTTAGAACCCGTGTCAATACGAGCGTTACCAGCGAGACTCACGCTACTGGCAGCTAGCCAAACTATTCCAACACCGATAGTGAAGTAACTCGAAACTGTCATAGAACCTCCGAATACATTGACGAACAAGTCGTCGAATAGAGTCCTAAAACGCCAAGCTACTGAAAATGGGTAAATCTCGATTTCTTTCGAGAAACTGCGGATCGACTAAAAGATTAGGAATTCCGTCATGTCTTCGATGGGTTTCCCAGAGCTCAGTCCTTGATCTGCCGGCACCTTAGCGACTCGGCGGCGTAACTCCCTTACTATTGGATGATCCTCTGACAGCGTCTGCTCGAGCATCTCTAATTCCGTCCGACTTACTTCTAGACTTAATACCCGTGCCCCTAGCTCTTCGGTTGGCCGGCTTTTCCGCGAGATTCGTTCATTCACCGAGATGAGTATCGTTAACGGATGATGGTCACCCAAGTGCTGCCGTGCAAGTCGCTCAGCTTCAATAAACTCCGCTGCTGCAAAGTCCACACTGCCAACACGCGAAACGGACATCGCGCGATACCAATGCTTGAATATTAGATAAGAAATGTTTTCCGTAGAGGCGTTGTCTAAGTCCCATAGCGGCATTGAAAGCTCGTTAATAACACTGGTGTAACGCTCTGCCACAAAGTCGACCTTTACTTTGGTAACTGCTAGCAACAATCTCTCTCGATCAGTCCTGTCGCTTCGTTGAGCAGTTATTTTTGCGAGGCTCTCGCGCGCCTCACGTATGTATTCGGCAGATAAGAGAAACTCGATTTCTAATATTTGGAATTCGAAGTCTCTATCTTGATCCGACTTTCTGTCTGCCGAGACTTTTGATCTATAGCTTGAAAACCAACGAAGACCCTCGTCTATTTTTCGTAACCTCAACGCCCAATTTAACCAATAGAGATGAGGAGACC
>JBJOLO010000632.1:0-2891 GCA_046045565.1 Planctomycetota bacterium
CCGGGTGTCACGGTAGCGGACATGCGTCAGTTATCCTTCTCGCACCGTCGTCGCCCGCTGTTTCCGTTTGAGACCGACTTCGAATGGTCGGTGCAATGAACGCAAGCAGCGTGGCGTCGGAAAAACTCGATTTGAAAACTCGACGCGGCACACTCGGGCCGCTTTGTTGGTTGGCTTGGCCGGTGTTGATGGAGGAGTTTCTGAATTTGCTCGTGGGTTACACCGACTGGTGGCTGACCGGGCATTTTTTGGGAACGACCGAACACAAAGCGGCGATGGGAATGATGGGCTACGTGTTATGGATGTTGCCGAGCATGTTCTCGGCAGTGGCCATCGGCTCGACGGCTTTGATTGCAAGGCTGGTGGGAGCCGGCGATCGCGAAGGTGCTCGCCGCATCATGCATCAAGCATTTCTGCTGGGTGCCGTATTGTCCGTCGTGGCGACGGTGGTCGCCTACGCGGGTGCTGAGCGATTCATCGCCGTGCTGCAGCTCGATCCCGCCGCCGCACCGCTCGCCGTGCAGTACATGAAAATTGTCGCGATGGTGATTCCAGCGATCATGATCGAGCAGATTGCGATTGCCTCGCTGCGCGGCGCGGGCGACACCGTCACGGGGCTCGCCGCGAAGATCTCGGTGAACGCCGTGAATCTTGTCTTGAGCGCGGGGCTGGCGAGCGGCTGGGCGTTTTTTCCGCAACTCGGGTGGCGTGGCTTGGCGATCGGCACCGCCATCGGACACCTCGTCGGCGCCTTGGTGCTCGCGATCGCATTGCTTCGAGGTCGAGCGGGCATGCAATTGCGGTTTGCGGAACTGCGGCCGATTGAATCGATCATTCGGCGGCTGCTGCGAGTCGGTTTGCCGGGCGGAGCCGATGTGCTGTCGATCCTTGCCTGTCACCTTGCCTATTTCACCATCGTAAACACCAACGGCAAGGAAGCTTCGGCAGCGCATGGATTGGGGCTGCAAATCGAATCGATGGCGTACTGTCCCGGTTCCGCATTTCAAGTTGCGATCGCGACCATTGCGGGACAACTGCTCGGTGCGGGCGATGTCTTACGGGCCCGGCGAAGCATCACGACCACTTGCACCGTGGCCGTCGCCTACTTCGCGTTTGCCGGTGTGGTGTTTTACGTCTGGGGCCTGCCGTTGACTTCAATCTTCGCGGTTACGGCCGATGATCCGGCAGCGAAGCTTGCAGCCGAATACCTCGCGATCGTCTCGTTTTGCATGCCAAGCCTGGCGGTCGTGCTGGTGTTGAGCGGCGCATTGCGTGGCGTTGGCGACACGGCTTGGCCGCTGATCGTGACGTTTCTCGGCCTGATCCTGATCCGCATTCCGGTGGCTTGTTGGTTGTCATGGGATCTGATTCGCATTCCGTTCACGGCCTGGGTGATCGAGGGATGGGGATTCGGGGTGCATGGTGCGTGGTACGCCATGGTGGTCGATCTGGTCGCCCGCAGTATGTTGTTTCTCGGGCGTTTTGCTCAGGGTGGCTGGCAGCGCGTGAAGGTTTAGGATCGTTGGCCCCTGCCCGTAGAAGACGCAAGACGACACACGAGAATGCAAGCGTCACGGCCCCATGCCTACCGGGAGGGGGCGGACTGGAAAGCGGGAGGTTCGAATGCTGTCGCCCGTCGCGCCGCAGACTATTCCGAAAAGAATCGGGCCGGTTTATACTGATTGCCGGGACTAACTCGGCTAACCTACCCCCAACCTTCTGCCGCTGCTTCGTAGCAGCCGGCACATTCTGGAGTCAGGACTTCGCTATGACGCGACTCGTGAATCGCCGTGCAGGGTACCTACAGGTCTTCGGCCTCGCCCTGCAAGTGCTGAGTTTCCTGGGAGCTTTGAGCCTCTTGTCGGGTTCGGGAGCGCACGCGGATGAGAAGCCCAAGGCAAAACCGGATGACGGGCAACCGGTAAGCTACGCGAAGGACATTAAGCCGATTTTTCAAACTCATTGCCACGGTTGTCATCAGCCGGCCAAACGGGGCGGCGAGTACGTGATGACCACGTTTGACGGGTTGCTGAAGGGCGGCGAGTCAGGCGAGGCGGCGGTGGTTGCGGGCAAACCCGACGCCAGCGAACTGCTCGAACAAATCACGCCGATGAACGGGCAGGCGGAGATGCCGAAGGGCAAGCCGCCGTTGTCGGAGGACCAGATTTCCCTGGTGAAACGTTGGATCGCAGAAGGTGCGAAGGACGATTCGCCGGCATCGACCCGTCCGCAGTTTGACATGGAGCATCCTCCGGTTTATTCCGCAGCGCCGGTGATCACGTCGCTTGATTTTTCCGGCGACGGTCAGTATCTGGCAGTTTCAGGCTATCACGAAGTGCTGGTGCACAAAGCCGATGGATCGGGCCTGGTGATGCGGTTGGTCGGGTTGTCAGAGCGGATCGAGTCCGCGGTTTTCTCGCCCGATTCCAAATGGCTCGCGGTGACCGGCGGTTCGCCGGCGCGGCTTGGCGAATTGCAGATCTGGGATGTGGCGACCAAGACGTTGAAATTTTCCACTACGGTCGGCTACGACACGCTGTACGGTGTTTCGTGGTCGCCCAACCAGAAGTTCGTTGCCTTTGGTTGCCCCGACAACTCGGTGCGTGCGTTCGACGTGGAGTCAGGAAAGCAAGTCTTCTTCAACGGTGCACACAACGATTGGGTGCTGGATACGGCCTTCTCGGTGAATAGCGATCATGTGTTGTCGGTGAGCCGTGACATGTCGATGAAGCTGTTTCACTTTGAAACACAGCGGTTCATCGACAACGTGACGAGCATCACCCCGGGGGCGCTCAAGGGCGGTTTGAATGCGATTGCCCGGCATCCCGCGAAAGATGAATTGTTGACCGGCGGTTCGGATGGAACGCCGAAGATATTCAAGATGGTGCGTG
>JBJOLO010000701.1:0-8086 GCA_046045565.1 Planctomycetota bacterium
CGCAGGGATGCGCGGTGCAATGGTGACCGAGGTCTTGGATGGCGAGATGGCTGTAACGGTTGTTTGCATCGCGCGTGATGGCGGATGCAAAGCACGCTTATTGCGGCTTGATGCGCACGGCCAAACGTCCCTGATTGTCAGCGAGGGACCGCGACCAGTCATTGATGCGGAGAAAGAGAATGCCGCTGGTGGAGATACGGATCGAACGGCCCGTGCCGATCAATCCGGGCTTGTTGAGCGGTTCGAGGTTGGGGATTTCGGATTCATCGTTGCCGCAGACGGCACCCAGCAAGGCGCCGAGGGGGAAGCCGCGATGATAGTGGAGGGTGATTCCGCCCGCCTCGCTGGTCCAGCGTTTGGGTTCGGTTTGCAAATCAAATCGCCCTTCGGCCTCCACCGAGTAGGTCTTGCCAGCTTCCAGGCGAATTCCGGTGGATTGCCAGCCGCGAGCCGAATCGATTGCGACCGTGGCGCCGCCGTTAGGCAGCGGGTTGGCGGGACGATGCTCGATTCGCTCGCGGACGACGTCGTAGCCGTAATCGATTTGCGAGGCAAAGATCCGCCAGTCCTCGCCGATCGCCCGCCAGTCGGGTTTTATCCGTTCGAGGAACTGTTGGGAAAACAACGGGCTGGAATCCGGGGCAAACTGCCGCAGTTCGCGGAAGGCTCGTTGGGTCTGGGGATGCTGATCGAGAAAATAGGCTGCGGCCCAACTCCATCCATACGGTTCTGACTTCAGATGCTCGGTGGGTCCGTACTGCATGACCTGTTCCAAGGAAAGCATGCGGCCGGCTTTGATAGAATTTTGCACCAACAGGATCCGTCCCCAGTTGGGAACGTCATCGCGATTTTGCGGGATGATTCGCGTCAGCAGTTTCCCGTCGCTCCACCGGTGCGTTCCAAAAAATTCGGCCATCCCCTCGCTGTACCACGGCGGACCGTTACCACCCAGTACTGCCGCCATCAAGGCGTGTGTACCTTCGTGCAATACCAAGTGACGGGTGTAGTAGTCAGAAGGTTGGTTCAAAACCCAGATCTGCTGCTCGCTCGCGTAGCCGTGCAGGAAATTCGGAAGGTCACGCGGCAATAATCCAAGTTGTTGAAATGGAGCTTTATCCCGCATCAAACAGCCATCGACGCGCCAGCCGTTGACTCGATCGGCGCGAATGCCGAAATAGGCACACCACTCGGGAATGGCTTGGTCAAAAACGTGAGGCAGCTCATCGATGGCCGGTTGCGACGGCAGGTCGGTGTAGAGATGCAGCACTTTGCCTCGAATCAACCGCACATTGGACCGCTGCAACGCGTCGGCTGGAATCTCCTTCAAGGGGCGGAATTCCGGTCGCACGAGGTCATCGGCTTGAACCCCGTTCTCCGCGGCATCCTTCGTGAGATCGGCGAGGCCTCGGTTGGATGGTATGGGACCGCGGGAGTTGTTCGGTGTCGAGTTGGCTTGAGGTTGTTTTGCTCCAGGGGATGGCGAGGTAGGTGTTCCCGGCCGTGGCGGCATGTTGCGTGGTGCCTTGTTCACCGGGGGGGCCTTGTCGAAGGTGTCGCCAAAGAAGGTCCCCGGTGACCATACGCAGGCCGCGGACAACCAGACCATCCAGAGCCTGAAAGCCAGAAACGGCCGTGTCTGTGTTCTGACGAATCTCCTGCCCATCGACGACAACCTTTTTTGACCGCGCTGCTCTTGGTACAGTTGCCTTGATCATATTCCATTCAGGCGGCGAGGGCGAATCGTGGTTCCATCACGTTGGGGTTGGTTTTTGCTTTGCGGGGTCATGGGGACCTTCTGTGCCGGTTGTGATGGCCCTTCGCGTGAAGTGGTTGTTTATGTGGCGTTGGATCGGGAATTCTCCGAACCGCTGCTGGAGGAATTCCGCCAACGCACGGGCGTGAAGGTGCTCGCCAAATATGACGTCGAGTCGACGAAGACGGTAGGCTTGATGCAAGCGATTCTCCAGGAGTCTCGTCGTCCGCGATGTGATCTGTTTTGGAACAACGAGATCTTGCATACCTTGCGATTGGAACAGGAGGGCTTGCTGGAAGCCTACGTACCGTCCGTGGCGCATTCTTTTCCTTCAGCGTACAAATCCCCGACCGGTTGCTGGACGGGGTTTGCCGCTCGAGCCCGCGTGCTGCTTGTGAACACGGAACTCGTCGCCCTGGAGGAATTCCCGCGATCGATCGTGGACCTGGTCGATCCCAAATGGAAGGGAAAAGTGGGAATTGCCAAGCCCTTGTTTGGCACCACAGCGACCCACGCAGCGGTGCTTTATTCGGAATTGGGTCGCGAATCGTCCGTCGAGTTCTTTAAGCAGCTTCAAGCCAACGCGCAAGTGCTCTCGGGAAACAAGCAGGTGGCGATGGCGGTGGCTCAGGGCCAACTTGCTTTTGGACTTACCGACACCGACGACGCGATTGTCGAGCAGGACCGCGGGGCCCTGGTGGAGATCGTTTTTCCGGACCAGGGCGAAGGGGAACTAGGCACGCTTCTCATCCCGAATACGCTCGCCTTGATCAAGAACTCGCGGAACTCCACCGCGGCCCGTTCGCTGATCGACTTCTTGTTAACGCCCCAAAGCGAAGCCCGCCTGGCAGCCGGCGATAGCGGTCAGTTTCCGCTGAATAGCGAAGTGCAGGAGCGGTCGCGTGTGCAGCCCGACGAGCCGGTGCAGTGGATGCAGGCCGATTTTGCTGCGGCCGCTGCCAACTGGGAGGAAGCTCGCCGAGTGCTAGCGGAGATCTTTCACGGGGATTGAACGCACGTGACGACTGCATGCTGATGCGAACAGCCTCTTGCTAACTCCCGCATCGGGTATTCGACGCCGGAGATCGCGAGCCTTAGAGGGCTCGTCGGTAACGTTTGGGCGATCGCTTCATAGCCGAGGTCGGCGGCGGTGGTGGACCGGGCTGAGACGCGCCGTCCGAACCAGCCGAGTCTGACGTCAATGCTTCGTCTACCGGGCCGGCGGGGATGTCACGCGACTCGAATCCGGAGATCTCGTCGCGCGTCAGCAGGCGATTGATCCGCTGCTCAATGCGAGTTAACTCATAGCCCTCTTCGGGACAGACAAACGTGTACGCAACACCTTCGCGTCCCATGCGACCCGTTCGGCCGACGCGATGCACGTAATCGTCGCAGAATTGAGGGATTTCGTAATTGATGATGTGCGAGACGCCGGAAACGTCGATACCGCGGCCGATCACATCGGTGGCCACAAGATAGCGAACCGAACCGTCCCGAAACCGGCTCATCACGCGATCACGCATGCTCTGATTCATATCGCCATGAATGGTCGCGACCTGTTGTAACTTCTTTTCAAGCCGCTGATAGATCTTCTCGGTGCCTCGCTTGGTACGGCAGAAAACGATTGCCTGCTTGGGTTGTTCGCGTTGCAGCAATTGCAGCAGCAGGTCGAATTTCCGATGGTGATCCACGGTGAAATAAAACTGTTCGATCGTATCGACCGAAAGATCTTTCGGCGAGAAGTTCAGAAACTTGGGTTCGCACATGTAGCGTTCCGCCAGTTTCTGGATGGGTGGCGGTACGGTAGCGCTGAGCAGCAGCGTCTGGCGGTCCGACGGACAGCGTCGCAAGATTTTTTCGATGTCGGGGCGGAAGCCGATATCGAGCATTCGATCGGCCTCGTCGAGGACGACGCACCAGATGTCATCCAGTTTCAGCGTCCCGCGACTCAAGTGATCAAGCACGCGACCGGGCGTTCCGACGATGATTTCGGCACCGCGACGCAATTTTTCGATCTGGCCGCGGATCGGTTTGCCGCCATAGAGGGCGACGCAGTGAACACGCTGACCGGCAGAAAGTTTTACCACCTCGGTGCTGACTTGCACGGCCAGCTCACGAGTTGGTACGAGAATGAGCGCTTGAGGACCGGGCTTTTCCCGGTGCGGGTAGAGCTGCTCCAGGATCGGGATCACGAAAGACGCTGTCTTTCCGGTCCCGGTTCGGGCTTGTCCAACGACGTCTTCGTCTTCGAAGGCAAGCGGGATCAGTCCCGCCTGGATTTCGGTCGGATATTCGTATCCCGCGAGGCGCAATGCTTTTAGCATCGGGCCCGAAAGATCGAGATCTTCGAACCGTTTCTTCGTGGGTTCAGGATTTCCGCCGGAGGCAGGCATTGTTGTCCAGGAGGGATGATGAAAGCACCGTAACCGTAACACTGGAAACAAGCTTCGTCAATCTACGGTCGGGATTCGTCCCTTGAAAAGGGGAAAACTGCCGCAAACGGTGACGTTGTCAGGCCGTGCAAACGTTGTAGGCGCAAAAGTTTAGGCCGGTCCAAGACCCCGACGGGTCTCGAGCCGGCCTTTCTCGTTGTGGTCCACGGCGCTTACGAACCCTGGGGCGAAGTCGCCTCGCTCAAAATGAACGGGCCGGCTGCCGCCAACACAGTGGCTCGAAGCTGCGAAGGTTACTTCTTCTTGGTCGTCTTCTTGGCCTTCGGAGACTTCGTAGCGGTCGTCTTCTTCGCAGCCTTCTTTGCAGTTGCCATGTCCTTCGGCTCCTCAAATTTGGGTGTTCAGTTTATCGAATGCTTTTCTCCGAACACCCGACCGGAGAAAAGCGAATGCTTCTTCATTTTACGTGGAGACCATCCGTGAACCCATCACGCTTCAACTCGAGCGATCTCCGGAAGCCTTGTTGCACTCTGTTTGTCGCACTCCGTTCGCACCGACATGTTCCCGGCACGAAGCTGTTCGCGACATTCTGACTTCGGACATCTTGACGAGCACTTGTGATGGCCTCGTCTCCACGCGCGGTATTGAACCAGTTTTCCTAGGTGCTCGTCAAGCCGAATCTAAGCGAGTGGAACAGAAAACAGAAAATTCGCGTCGCGCGATTGATCGGGCGACAAATCAAGTTGCGTCCTAATGCGCTCGCATGGCGCGCACCGATTCGTCACTGCGCGCGATGGGCTGCTGCCGAGCATCATCGCGCGATTTTGCTTATCGAGCAACGAGTGCGCCTCGCACTGCGGACCGTGCGGGACTCAGCGAGTATCTCGAATGACGAAGTCCTGCAGCGTCATCAGTGCGAGCGATCGAGCGATTGGCGCGAGATTGTGCCGAGCGCATACAAGGCGATTTAGGAATGGAACGTGACCAATCGTCCGATGAACTCGTCTAACTCCCGGCTTAGTTTCGGTAAGACATTGTCGGGCGTGTCGACATCCACGTCATCCATGGACCAGTACTCGACCCGATGTGCCCAATCGAGAAACCGTTCGACCATCATCGGCCGATGCTCTCGCTCGCAGAGGGCAACAATCCATTCCGCCGTTTCCAGTTCAAAGGTTTGCAGGCTGCGGGGAAAGCGGAGCGGCGTGGCGAGGGTGATTCCTCGATTGTTGAGGCCGCGGAGGGCATGGGGAGAGATGGGCCCTACGTTTCGACCGCCCAACTCCTTGGCCAGTGCACGGGAAATAGCCCGCCATCGGCTTCCTCGCGAAGGAGCGTGGTGGTTGAAGTATTCCTCGGCAAAACGGCTGCGATAGTAATTGCCAGTACACAGGAATAGGACGGTGGGTTGCTTCATGGACGTCGGGTTGAATCCAATTCAGAAATGCGTTTCCAGGCGGCGGTGGGGGATGTTAGATCTGTTGCCCGAGCCGTTCGGCCAATCGTCGCAGGGCGATACTGGAATCGTTTCGATCGAGGTGAACTTGGATCAAGCTCATGCCGGACCGGTCCTGCCATGCGGTATTTAACACGCGGTCGAATTCGCCTTCCGTCCAAACTTCGTAGCCTTTCCCCCCGCCGAGAACCTCGGGAATCTTGTGATATTTCCAAGGGTGGATGTTGTTGAATTCCCATTCACCCGGATGCAGAACGCGTTCGGTGCCATAGCCCTGGTTATCCATCACCAGGATGATAGGCGAGTACCCGTGTCGCACAATCGTGGAGAGCTCCATGCCGGTCATCTGGAAGGCTCCATCGCCGCAGATCACGACGACGCGACGATCGGGGAGTCCAACGCAAACGCCCACGCACGCCGGTACCGAGAATCCCATCGAAGTGTAGTAGGCCGGGCTCAGAAACTCGGTCCGACGATGGATCTTCAGTTCGGTGGCCGCGAACAGCGAATCGCCGATGTCGGCGATTACGACGGTGTGTTCGTCGAGTTGCTGGTTCAGTCGGGCGATGAGACGGGAGATGGAAATCGACGCATCGGGTTGCAATTCGTAGGGCGGTGTTTTGCCACGCACTTCGGAAGGAATTTCCCGCTCTGCCACGGTGATGTTCCGTTGGCCGAGTTCATTCAGGAAGACTTCCAGCGGCACGCCGTGGTAGTGATGGTGGCGAATTCGTAAGTGCTCATTGGTCGCGTCGATGCAGTTGCTCGGGTCGAGTTTTGCCGTGTAGATGCCCAGGTTAATGTCGGTCATAAACGCACCAAGCAGCAGCACGCAGTCACTTTCCTCGACAAATTTCGTGACCGCCTCGTGCCCCATAGCACCCTCATAGATTCCGACACAAAGCGGATGCGTTTCGCTGATGACGCTTTTACCCAGCAGCGTCGTGGCGAAGGGGATACGCGTTTTTTCGATCAATTCCAGCAATCGATCCTCGAGCCCGAATCGATGGATTTCGATCCCGGCGATGATTACCGGCTTTTTACTGGTTGCCAGCAGGTTGGCTGCTTCGTCGACCGATTCCCGGATCACGCGTTCATCGCTCACGCACTCGACTTCTTGAAACGCATGGGTGACGTACGGCACGACATTGACCATATCCCGGGGGATCTCGATGTGGACCGGTCGCTTCAATCGATCCGCAGCATCCAACACCCGATCGATTTCCCGAAAGGCGACAACCGGATCGGAGAGCTCCGTCGAGGCGATGCAAAGTTTGTCGAGCACATCGTATTGCGTGCGGAAATCGCGGACCTTGTGGTGCAGCAGCGGATTGTTGATACGTTCGCTGAGTCCGGGGGCTCCCGTAATGACTACCACGGGCGATTTCTCGGCATACGCGCCCGCAATGGAGTTGCAGATGCTGAGGCCTCCAACACAGTAGGTGACGCAAACGGCACCCATGCCGTGCACCCGCGCATAGGCATCGGCCGCAAAGCCGGCGCAATCTTCGCGCGTGCAACCGACGACCCGGATCGGGCTTTGCTCCAGCAGACCATAAAAGGACAGGATGTAATCGCCGGGGATCCCGAATACATCATCGATCCCGTAGTCCTGGAGGCGGCGGATCAAGTACTGACCGATCGAAGTGCCGCGGGACGCCGCAGTGCTGTTTGCCGCCTTGCCGCTCGCAGACTTGCCGCCGGCTGCCTTCCCGCTTGCAGACCTAGGTGGGTGTTTCTCCGCGTTCATCCTGACCTCCTGATTGCGTTTCCCGTAGCCTTTTCAGGCGGGGATGTCGAATCACAGCATCCCGCTGTCGTCCGACTGACTCGCATCGAGAACTCGACACCGTTTAGAACACCTAAAACATACGTCAATCCGGCGAAGATGGCCAGTCTTTTTGCTGGGTGCGGGCGATTCGCCGGCCGCGCGAGTACAGCATCAGTACCCAGCCGCCGATAAAGGCCAACCAAACGCCCATGACGATCAGCGGTTTGCGAACATCATTGCCTGAAAGGTAGGTGCCGATTGCTTGATAGACGCACCAGAGGGTCACGGCCCCCATGACTGCCAGCAGGGGTTTCCATGTCGAAGAACGCGTCGATGGAACATTCATGGGATTAGCCTTTGCGACGATTTCGTGGAGGGATGAGCCCGGTTCTTCGCTCGGTCAGGATAGGTGTCCATAGAAAGCCTTGGCGGCCAGTCCGGTTCGTAGCTTTACCAGTTCGACAATCGCGTCCACCTGCGAGTCCGACAGCGGCGTCACATACGACTCGGCGGGACGCCGGGCGATCGTGTAAACCTGGACGAGCTGAATGCGGCCCCCTGCGTCGAGGATCTCCAGAAGGCGCTCGCAGTACGCCTGCAATTCGCTCTCGGGCGGGGGCGCGTCAGCGACCTTCATGAACAGCGATTGAATGACCAGCGGCCGGAGTTTTGCCGCCGCCGCAAGATTATCGAGGATATGCTGAAACGGAATG
>JBJOLO010000715.1:0-3034 GCA_046045565.1 Planctomycetota bacterium
CTCCAGACACGGTCGCCCACAATCACGTCCATCCCCAAGCGGTTATTCAGATTGTCGGCATCCACATCAGCCGAAAGCTTCGACTGGTTTTCCGCGCTAAGGTACAGCCATTGACCGCGAAATTGATCGATGCGGGTGGGGACATCAAAATAGTCCTGAATCATCGCGCCGAGTGCCCAGGCTGTGCGCGTTCGCTGGGTGAAGTGTGCGGCGTAGTAAAGCAGGATCCGATCGGAAAAATCCATTCGACCGCGAAGCGACGGCGGTGCCATTCCCACGAGGCTGAACAGGCAGGATGTAAACAGGTCCTCGTCAGCCGCAGGATCCGATTCCTGCTTCAACAGCGCCCGTTCGTATCCGATTGCAAACCGATATTTCTCCCACGCGCGATAGAAGTACGAGATGACACGATGATTAAAGATGTCAAGAAAATCGCGGAGACTGAAGTCTTTCTTGCGCGTGCGGTCGATGACGAGTTGCGTGTAGTGCTGCGGTAACACGCCCTGGGGCCCGAACAATCCGATGAAGGGGACATCCAGGGCAACGGGTGCCGGTTCGCTCGTCGCCTGGGTGCTTGAGCTGGCTATCTTCTGCGGATCAAGACCGCGCAGTGCAGCAACGGTTGCAGCGGGAAAGGAGTGCGAGGCCACGGCATGGAATCGGGCGAGCTCCCGGGCAGCAGGACCGTCGTTGCCAACGAGGGAACGCGGCTCGTTCGAGCCTCGGCCAGCCCTTTCGCGATCGATTTGTTCCAGCAGTCGAACCGCTTGGAAGAAATCGAATCGCCAAGGTTCTTTCGCCAATCGCTCGGCTACACTAGGGCGCGTTCGCTCGCTCGAGGGGGCCATTTTCGAAGAGGTGCCTCACGCTTGGTAGTCATCGCAATCAATCGCGTAAACGAGTTGATCGAACAGTATTCACCGAGAAAACGTTCGAGCACGCTCGCGAAAAGAAACAAACCGGTCTCCAGATACTTTTCCTCGTCGAAGAGGATCTCGATTTCGACGCCACGGCAGAATCCGCCGGGAACGCCACATTGATCGGGCCCTCCCGCGGCACGACCGACGATCCGACGGCTCTGGAGGCTTACCATGCCATCAATTAACCGACGATTGCTTTCCGATTCGGTGCGGTCATACAGTCGCAGCATTTCACGAATTGCGTCGATCCCTTGCGGATCATTCGCCAGCGACAGGTGATTCAACGACAGCTGAGAAATCAACTGCCACAGTACACCGTGCCGAACGCTGGCCCGACGAGTCGGGGTCGGCGCCGTCAGGCATTGCAATTGGGTGATCGGCCCTGCGGCCGCCAGTTGCAAACGCGGCTGGCCGCCGCCGAACGGCAGCTGCTCGGGCAAGTCGCGATTCAAGCAGGTCAGTTCCACGTCGATGATCGAGTTGGCCGGCGCGGTCGGCGTGAAATCCAAATCGACAAACGAAAGATAGACTTCGGTGCCGCGATCAATTTCACCGGCGACATAGCCAACCTTGCGTCGCATCGCATGCCAGAACGCCCGCGGCTCGCCTCCGTCCGCTCCATGCTTCACTGAGTAAAACGGCTGAAACACAGTTTGGGATGCGTCGGTGCGCCCCTCCACGCGATCGACCGAGAACACCTCGTGAGCCCGCGGTCGACGCGAATCGGGGACAATTCGGTATTCGGTTTGCGTCTCGGTCAATTGAATCGGTTCGGCTCGCACCGTGAATAAATTGACGATCGGTGCGCATCCAAGCTGAAAAGTCTCCGCACTGACATGCCGCTCCAGATCCGGAATGTTGCGGTTCAGGTAGAGGTAGAGCGCGAGTCGGTTGGACGCGAGCCTTGCCTGGGCTGGAATGTCGACCAAATCGACGAACAGAAACTTCTCGGGGAAGGCAAAGTATTCCGAAAGTAACTGATAGCCCCAAAATTCCCTCGGGCAGGTGCCGAGCAGTGTTTCGTGTGGTTCAAAACCAACCTGCCGGAGCGACGACTTGGGGAGCAGGATCGGCGAGCGATTCGAAGCCGGGTCGGCGAAGGCGATTCCCAGCGTGTTGTTGAAGATCACTTCGTAGAGACTACCCATGTACGCCTGGGGCCCGCGCAAAAAGAGCCGGAGCGAATCGAACGGCATCTGAGAAAAAGCCAGCTTGTCCGAGAAGCACTCCAACTCCAGCCGAATCACGGCTTCGGCCTGGTTGCTGAAACGCGTTTGCGGTGCTTGAAACGGATGGCCCTTGAAGGTTGCCGATTTCAATTCGAACGGCCAAAGTTGCACGGGATAGCAAGTGCGAAATTGACACGGCATGCCGTCGATCGGCTCCGTTTCCACCGTCGCCCCCTGCGGGATGGCATGTCCTGCCGTCAGTTCGACCAGTTTTCGATCCAGTGCGAATTTAACGATGGAGGAAGACGGTTGCGGTCGCAAATAGTGCGGCGCTACCACGTTCAGCAACGATTCCGCAATTTCGGGAAAGTCGTCGTCCAGTTTGTGGCGGATGCGTGCGGCAAGGTAGGCGAACGATTCCAGCAGTCGCCCGACATGCGGGTCCTTGGTGCTATCCGTCCCCATTTGCAGCCGAGCGGCAATCTTCGGATGCGCAGCACCGAACTCAGCACCCAATTGCCAGAGAAACGCGAGTTCCCGATTGTAATACGGCAGCAATTCGTCGGTCATGATTCAGTACGAACGGAAATGTTTCCACTCAGCGTTTCAACTTGCGTATCAAAAACAACCGGCTCCGGTGCCGGTTCCGCATACAACAGGGCATCAATCCGCAATCGCAGCCGACGATCGGTCGGGTCCGCGTTGGTCAGCACCTGCACTTTGACAGACTTGAATCGCGTTTCGAATCTTCGAATGACTTGTTCGATCGTCGAACGCAGTCGCTCGCGATCCTCCAATGTACCCATAAACGCTGCATTAAAGTCCGGGATCCCGTAATTCACGATCGACGTTTTGAGTTCGGTCAGATCTCCCGGCGGCGATGTGGGACGCCAACGCGTGTTCAACAGGTTCTCCAGATCCCGCTGCACGGCCAACTTCATCTCG
>JBJOLO010000759.1:0-8662 GCA_046045565.1 Planctomycetota bacterium
TTCGGCACGACGAACGGTTCCCGATACGGTCGTGTCAGCAATTGATTTGCTTCTTCATCACCGACGAACTTCTCGGCCTTCGCATCGAAGTTTAACGTGCGGCCCAACAGGTATTCGCGATTGTCCAACGACACCTCGACTGCCCGCAGATTTTCTTTGATCGTTTCGAACGACTCGACAATCTGCTTATTGTCGCCCAGCGACTTCGATGGCGCATCAAACTTCTCGGGCTTCCCGAGACGGTACGAAATATTGCCGAGATGGCATAGTGCACTGGAATAATGAGCCACTTCGGCGTTGCAGTTGTTATGCGCCGGATTGCGACTGCGCATCGCGGCGACAAAGCTGCCGAATGCGTCGCCCGGTGTGACCGTCACGTCCTCGGGAGCCTGCACCTTTTCGGGGTTCCCACCATTCTTCGGGTAGAAATTCCCGTCGCGTCGAATCACACCCTCCGTCGTGTAGAACTCGTTGGTCACTTTATTCACAAACTTCGCGCCGTCTTTCACCAATCCGCGCGTCTCGAAGACCAACAGCACGTCGCCGAATTCGTAAACCGACAGCTGCATGTTCGGCGTCTCGCCCTGATCCGGCCCGTCCGGTAGAAATCGACCGCCCAGGCTCCACACGCGATTCGGCAAGGTCGCTCCCTTGATCGCCCAGCGCGCGACATCCATCTCATGCACGCCTTGATTGCCGCTATCGCCGTTGCCTGTGTCCCAGAACCAATGCCAGTTGTAGTGCACCAGATTTTGATGATAAGGCTGCTCGGGTGCCGGGCCGAGCCACAGGTTGAAGTCCAAGTGTGCAGGCGGCTGCCCGACCGGCTTTTTCCCGATGCTCCAACGCGGCTTGCAGCAATACCCTTTCGAAACCAGCAGCTTGCCGTACTTCTCCGACTGAATCGCGGCCATCAGTCGCGCCACACTTGCACTCGACCGCGTCTGCGTTCCATGCTGCACAACGCATTGGTATTTCGCCGCGGCCTCCACACACTTTCGTCCTTCGAACACGTTGTGACTGATCGGCTTCTCCACGTATACGTCTTTGCCCGCCTGACATGCCCAGACCGTGATCAGCGAGTGCCAGTGATTGCACGTGGCAACCGATACGGCATCCAGATTCTTGTCATCCAGCGCCTTGCGAATATCCTGCACGCACGTCGGCTCGCGCCCGGTCGAATCTTTGATCCGCTTCGATCGCGACACAAAGAGACTGCTGTCGGGATCGATCAGGTACGTGATGTCCACGCCGGCATTCTTGAGCTTCAAATACTCGTCGATATGCGCACTGCCGCGTCCATTAATTCCGGCCACGCCGATTCGTATGGTGTCGTTCGCTCCAATCACTTTGCCCGACGCCTTCGTACCGGCAATCGTGAACAGCGGGAAAACAGCACTCGCTGCTGCAGCGGTCTTAAGAAATCCACGACGATGAAGATGGGACATGGCAGGATCCTTGGGGAGGGAACGAAAACAGTTTCCGTTGACTCGCCAAAGCTTAACCGATTCCTAACGCCGTTGGCAAATTTCCGCCGCCTTGTTCCGAGTAATTGTCGCGAGTATTTGTCGCGAGCAATTCGACCGCACCCGCGCAGCACCAGACGCCAGCATCGCAAGGCAGAGCGTTCCTCGGATTAGGACTCAGCGAGACAGTGCATCAGCTCACTCGGATGAGCGAGGATGCGGTGGGCTCCGGCGGATCGCAATTCCTCTGCCGATCGAAATCCCCATTGCACGCCGATCGGCAGCATTCCCGCTCGACACGCTGTTTCGATGTCGATCGACGAGTCGCCCACAAAGGCACATTCGCGCGGCGGTATCGCGAACGTCGATGCAATCTCGAGCGCCGCCGCTGGATCCGGCTTGCGCGGCACGCCCTCGCGCTGTCCAAAGACCAAGTCAAACGTCCCCTGCGGAAAAAACGCGTCGGCACATTTCTGCGAAAACAACTGCGGCTTGTTGGAAAGTATCCCAAGTCGCACTCCGCGCTGACGAAGATCGCTCAACAACTCCAACATGCCTGCGTACGGCGCTGTATCCACATTCCAGCGGTTGCCGTATTCAACCCGCATCTGCGCGACACATTGCCCAATCACCTCTTCCTTGCGATGCTCGACAGGCAACGCCCGTGAGAACAGCATCCCCACCCCGTCCCCGATGAACATCCGATAGTCATCAATCGCGTGCGTGGGAAACGTCATCGATTCCAACACCGCATTCGCCGAATTGGCGATATCGGCCAGCGAATCAATCAGCGTTCCGTCCAAATCAAAAATAACAGCACGAATCGCAGAGACGTCAACAACGGAACTCACTTGGCAACTCCCTTAGCAACTCCCTCGTCAACTCCCCCGGTAAGCGCAGCATGGAGTCGCTCGCAAACATGAAATGAAGCCTCGACCTGTCGCGCCGATCGCGACTTTGCCCGCAACCGAATCTTCTCACAGGAGACCAACTCGATCTTCCTGGCACGGCGACATGCAATCGATACGAAGACGACTCCATCTTGATCCACGGGCGAGTCCGGGCCAAGGTGCCCCGTGACACTCGCCGACCATTCGGCCTCCCGAGTCGCGCGGAGCACTCCCACTGCCATCCCTCGAGCCACCGGATCGCTGACCGCGGAGTGCCGCTTCAACTCCGATGCCGAAATGCCAAGCCACGCTGCTTTGGTAGCGTCGCGGTAGACCACGGCCGAACCGCAGAGCCATTGCGAGATCCCCGGCGTGCGGGCCAACGAGGCAGCCACGAGCCCCGCTGTACAACTTTCCGCGAACACAACGCGAACGCCGCGCACCTTCAGCAGCGACGCCAATCGCCCTGCCACCGAATGCAGATGCTTCGTCGAAATGCTCATGGCTGCTTCTCCCATGCCAATACCTGGCCATCCGCCCTCAATCGCTTGGCCAACTTCGCGTAGTCAACCTTCTGCACCGCAACCGCCTCGTCCATCGCATGACAGGCCACTGTCGCCGCCGATTGACCTAAGACCATGAAGACCGGTTCCATACGGATCGAACCATACGCAATATGCGAAGCAGATAGGCAGATCGGAACGATCAAGTTCCCACATTCTGTCGCCCGAGGCACGATCGCGCGAAGGGAAATCGGGTACGGCACAAACCCGTGCACTTGCACGTCCCCCTCGTTCCGCGCGTGGCCGGTCGCATCCACGTAACGTTGCACGTTGTGCGAGTCCATGCCATACGCAGCCAGCCCCACCGAATCATCCACCACGGATCTGCCTTGACAATGATGCTGCGTCATGACGACGTCGGCAATCATCCGCCTCGCCTCCCGCACATACAGTTGATGCGACCAACCACCATGCTCCGCAAACTCGTCCTTGCAGTTCCCCCAGCGACTCACTTCGTCACGTATCGCTTGCGGCACGCGAGGATGATTGGCCAGCGTCCACATCAGCCCGCGCTGGTAAGACAGGTGCTCGTCGTAAATCGCCTGCCTGACCGCGTCGTCGCCCTCTGCCCATGAGTAATTCATGTTGAGATTGTCGGTCGAGAACCCGAAATTGTTATTGGTGTCGGTCTTGCGATTCGGCATCATGAACGGGCTCCACGGAACCTTGGTTTCGCCCGCTTCAAAATTGCGAAGCAGTAATTCGTACCGACGCTCGTCGTACCCGGACGGCTTCTCAAAAGGCAAGCGGTTCTCCGCCATATCCGTCACGCACATGCGGAAACAATACGCTTGTACGCGACGATCTCCCGCACCTTCCTCGCCGGGCCCATCCGCGTGGACGCCCGGCAACAGTCCGCTCGCCGGATCACCGGGCGTCACGTAGGGATCAACCCCGGGCATCAACTGGTGCTTCACCGCATTTTTTGTCTGGACTCCGTTCAGCGTCTCCCCATACTGCGCATTCGCTTCACGACCGACGTGATACGACACGCCTGCCAACGCCATCAGATCGCCCTCATACGTCGCATCGATGAATTGCTTACCGCGAAATACGCTGCCCGATCGCGTGCGAATCGCAACCAGCTTTTCCCCTTGCCGCTCCGGTTTCGATTTCCTGTCCAGCGGCTGATTCAGTTGCACCGAGACCTTTGCCTCGTCCAGCATCGCGCGAAAAATCGTTTCCGCGACGTGCGGCTCAAATGTCCACATCGCGTCTTCCTTGGCAAGCTCCGAACTGCGACCGCTGCGATAGGCTTCCTGCCGCTCCAACTTCCACGCCTCCGGCTGCTGATAGTATTGCCGCACGCGTTGATAGAACTGCCGCGAGATCCCGCCAATCGCCCGCTTGTTGCCGATATCGGTTGCCCCCAACCCGCCGCTGGTGAGTCCCCCCAGATGCGAACCCGCCTCCAACAACACAACCGACTTCCCCATCCGCCGCACTTGAATCGCAGCCGCGATCCCGCCCGACGTCCCACCCACAATCACGACGTCATACGATTCCTCAACCGGCGCGTCGGCCGCAGACCATTCCGCCTTCCCGCATCGCACAGCCGCAACACACCCGATCACAGTCGCCAGCAACCACCCGAACAATCGCGTCTTTGCCATCGATATCGCTACTCGGTTCACACCTGCTCCTCCACCTTTTATCGCCGCTCACCCTGCACCGACCGCACCGACTCGCGAAGTCGTCATGTGAGCACCACGATCGATCCGTCACCAACCACCCTCCGCAGTTCGCACACCGCACAGTTCCAGAGCGATTTCGTGATGACCACCAATATATCTTTCTGAGCGTGCTTCGGTTGCGACGGGTGGTTGGTATCGCCCCTCACCCGATTGCCTTCCCCTTCGTGCACTTCGTGCCCTTCGTGGTTCCAATCGATTTCAATTCGCTTCGTATCGGATCACCAGCCGTTACCATCGTCACCGTCCGCACGATCCGTAACGCTTGCCTCGTGCGCAACCTTTCACCCACACGCAAACTTTGTCACAACCGCACTTTTTTCCTAACCGGTAGATTTTCCCAAGCTAAAGTTCCGATGGTCATAAGCATCGCCGGCCAGTATCGCGAGTCCATCACCCGAGCCCTCTGGGAGAATTTGACTGTGGCCAAGATCCTCAAAGACACGAAGAATGACCGTCGTAACAGTGCTGACCGTCGCGAAGGATCGGACCGTCGAAAGAGCAACAAGCCCGTCAATGTCGAGCGACGCGCGACCGAGCGACGCAAGGTACCGCGTCGTCGTCAAATTGATCCCACCACGTGCGAACGCGATTACTCCGGCGAAGAAATCGAATTCATGCAAGCGCTGGACGCCTACAAGCGAGCCAACGGCCGCATGTTCCCCACCTGCAGCGAAATCCTCGAAGTCATCCGCGCCCTCGGCTATGTCCGCATCAACACCGGCGCACTGACCGCCACCCCCATCACCGATGGCCAAACGACGGATGAGTCGAACACAATCTCGTCGGAATCGGTTGCCAACGACGAGCAAACCGACGGCCTGACCGAGAACGCATAACGCTGCGTATCTAAACGATCACTGCCTTACCACCGGGCAAAGAAAGCCGGCGGGCGAAAGCCTCTGCCGGCTTTTTTTATTGCTGGATTGGATGCGCGCGGCAGATCGCGACTAGCCTACGGGCGCTCCGCCAAAAATCGCGGAAGTCCCCGGCTGCGTCACAGGAGCTCGACCCGTCTCGGGAATCGGAATCAGTCGACGCAAACTGGCAAACGTTTCGCCGAGTGAATCCGCGATCGGTCGCCAACTCGATGTAATCTCGAGAATCGATTCCAACGTGGCTGTTTCCAACGAGCCACTGCTCGCGCCCGCCGAAGCCCCGTCAGCCACCTTGCCGTCCTGAGCCGTTGTATGGTCTGCAATCAGTCGGTTCGTCGTCCCCACTTTGCGAATAGCAGCTCCGTCCCGACTCACTCCATCCAGCAGCGTGCGACTGATGTCCCGCCACACCGCAATGGAATCGCCAACTGCATTCTCGCGAACTTCACGAGCTCGCTCCTCCCGACGCGGCTCAGCATGCTCGCCGGCTTCGTCCGCCTGCGAGCCGACTACCGCCGTACGAAGCGCCTCCGCGTGCTGACGATAGGTATCCCGGTCGCCAACTTCCTGCCCCGCATCACGCAGCGCAACTCCCATCGGCTCCGGCTGCGAGATCGCATTCAGCCAGGGTAAAACGCCGAGCGCAATGACAATCAGCGATGCGGCAGTTGCAGCCAGCCAGGGCGAACGATGCGTCGAGATTGCGAAACGACGCGGCCTGCCCGATCGCAGAATTGCCTCGTGCCGACCATCGGTATCGCCAACCCTTCGCGTCGGAACGGAAAATAACCATCGCTGCGTTTGCAACAAGGATTCACATTCTTCGCATTGATCCGCATGGCTCCGCAACCCGGCGTCGCACTCCGGCAAACGCCGCTCGTCCAGAATCTCATGAAGCCGAGTTTCAAATTCGCTGCACTTCATGGCACTGCACTCTCCTTTCCGCGCTCACCGCCTACACCGCGACACTGCAGCTGCACCATCAGCTCCTTGCGAGCCCGATGCACCCAGGTTTTGACGGTGCCGAGCGGTACCGCCATCCGGTCCGCAATCTCCTCGTACGCAAGCTGCTCGTCGTGGAACAGAACAAAGGCCTGACGGTACTCGGGACGCAAATTCGATAATGCCAGGTCGACTTCTTCACGCAGTTGGTCGAGTTGCTCGCGGGGCGGAGCCGAGTCAATCACCGAGTCCTCAAGCAGTCGACCGGTCGTGCGACGCTGGCGTGCGACGAGTGCCGTACGGCACCGATTCCCGGCGATCGCCATCACCCAGGGCTCGAAATCCCTGCCAGGATCCCAACGTGCAAGGCTTCGCAGCACGCGAAAGCACGTCTCTTGCACCACATCTTCCGCATCCTGACGCTGACCAAGCATACGATAACAAAGGCCGTACACTTTACCGTGGATGCGATCGACCAATTCCGCCATCGCGGCCTGCTCGCCGCCGAGACACCGGCGCACCAATCCACGGATTTCGTCAAGCACGAGTCGATACCTCGATGGTTTCGACAGCCTTTACCGCGAGAAACGCGATTTGGTTTCAGCGTCGCAGAAAAATTACCGGTTTATTTTCGACAGAGGTACGGTATTGGACTGATTGATTGCCGATGCGACGCCGCTCGTACGATAGCGTCCGACCGAGCGATTGCATCCGATCGGGCGAAGTCGGAGCATGAATCGCTGACGGGCCTTAACGACGGTTGAAAAACTTCTTCAACATTTCCGTTGCCGCATCGCGGGACGTCGCCGTGGCCTGCTCCGTTTTTTGGGGTAACTTGCCCGGCTCCTTCTTCGGCGCCTTCGCCGAATCGGTAACCGTCGGCTGGTCCGGCTTCTGATTCAAAGTCGTGTCACGCAACGTCGTCGTGGGAGTCTCCGACACAGCCGGTAATTCGTCTAGTTTAAACTGACGCGTCTCCGGATCATTGGCTTTTCGCTGCTTGTCCTTCGAGTCGAGTTCCTCGAGCCACGAACTCACATCGGTGTCCTGCATCCGCGAGTCAAACGTTCGGGCCGCCGCCTCTTGAATGCTGTTCACGGAGGGCCGCTTGTCGCCACCCAAACCGTGGTCGATCAACACTTCGAATTCCAAGGGGCCGATTCGCAAGTGATCTCCCACCTTCACCGGCCGATCGCCCTCAACGCGATCGCCATTGATAAAGGTTCCATTGCGACTACCCAAATCACGAACCATCACCGTCGATTCGTGAATCGCGATCACGCAATGCTTGCGACTCACCGCATCGCTTCGCGGACGAAGATGACAATCGTCGTCCCGTCCGATCACGAATTGAGTAACCGGGATCTTGATTTCCTTGCCGGCGTTTGGGCCGTGCATGACTCGTAACTTGACCACCATGAATGTGTCTCGCATTAACGACAAGCGCTCGCGAAAACTTCGGATCGCTATCTACCACGGAAGAGATCGCGATTTCTTTGGCCGGATGAGATAAGCCCTGCTCTAACACTACAACTGGTACATCGATTTGCCAACGGCATCGACGCCCACACAGATCGAAGAGCCATCACTCACTATAGGCCACCTCACGTCACGCCGCAAAGATTTCGACGCTATCCGTGAAAATGGCCGCCCGCCGAGGCCCTCAATCTCGCTCCATGTGAGCAGAATCCAAATCAAATTAAGATCCCTCTTTCGGGTACATTGGTCGAGATTTCCCCCGACGTCTCCCAATCCGGACCGCCTCCCCAGGGCCCCATCCAAAACGATCCAAGACACACACGTTCGGGCAATCCAAGACACACACGTTCGGACCTGCCCGGCGATTCCAAGACACACACGCTTGAACTTGCCCGAGGTTCCCGGCACATCAAATGTGTGTGTCTTGGAATGGCCGATCGGGGATCGACCGAGGGTCGGCTTGAGGGGCGATCGCACGGCCCGACACGCCCCTACCTTCACCACAAATCATTACCAAAAAAGGACTTAAGAAGCCCATCGCCTCTGCTCCGCGTCCCGCCCTCGCAATTCCAAGACACACACGATTTGCCCGGACTCCGAGCTTCCGGCTCCTCGATCGTGTGTGTCTCAAAACTGTTCGGCACATCATTAGCCGTTCAAAGTTCGGGGTGTAGCTGAGCGATTCCGGGATGGTGCGTGGGTATCCGAAGGACCTCGCGCCTCTTTGTGGTAGTGCTGCGTTCCGGACCGATT